>JBFKCU010000350.1:0-3396 GCA_041620115.1 Burkholderiales bacterium
AGCAGCGTCACCGCCACGCAGGCCAGCATGCTGGCGGCCATGATCCGGTACATGGTTTCGAATGACAGCCAGTCGGCAAGGATCAGCCCGCCCCCGCCCGCCAGCAGCATACCCAGACGGTACCCGTTGACATACAGCGCCGAGCCCAGGCCGAGTTCCGATTCACCCATGCTCTCACGGCGATAGGCGTCGATGACGATGTCCTGGGACGCCGAAAAAAACGACACCAGCAAACCCGCCAGCATGATCAACGATAAATGTTCGGGCGAAGGCCGGGCCGCACTCAGCATGAACAATGCGACCGCCAGTGCAACCTGCATCATCAACAGCCAGCCGCGGCGGCGGCCCAGCAATGGCGGCGTGTAACGGTCAAACAGCGGCGACCAGAGAAACTTCAGCGTATACGGCAGCCCGATCAGGGCGAACAAGCCGATGCGCGCCAGATCAACGCCGCCGTCTTTAAGCCATGCCTGCAGCACCGATCCGGTGAGCAGCAAGGGCAAGCCCGACGCGAAGCCCATCAGCAACGCCACCAGCATGCGTCCGCTCAGCGCCGCCGCCAGCGTTTCGCGCCAGGACAGGCGGGGTGGCTGAATCAAGCCAGTTTCCCGTCGTAGCTGATGATCAACGGGGCATGATCCGAAAAACGGGCATCCTTGAAAATCGCGGCCCGCGTCGCCCGGGCCGCAATGCCCGGCGTGGCAATCTGGTAATCAATCCGCCAGCCGACGTTCTTGGCCCAGGCCTGACCGCGGTTCGACCACCACGTGTACTGATCCGGGCGCGCATCGACGCCGCGAAAGACATCAACCCACCCCAGTTCGTCGAATATCCGTGACAGCCACTCGCGCTCTTCGGGAAGGAATCCCGAGTTTTTCCGGTTGCCGCGCCAGTTCTTTAGATCAATTTCCTTGTGCGCAATATTCCAGTCGCCGCACAACACGATTTCACGGCCGCTGGCGCGCAGACGCCGCAGGTGGGGAAGGAACTTCGCCATGAAATGAAACTTCGCCTGCTGGCGGTGCTCGCCGCTGGAGCCCGACGGCAGATACAGTGAAATCACCGACAGGTTGGCGAAGTCGGTGCGCAGATATCGTCCTTCGGCGTCGATTTCCGCAACACCCAGGCCCGCGGTCACGCGATCGGGTGCCTGTCTGGTGTAAATCCCGACGCCGCTGTAACCTTTTTTTGCCGCGTAGTGAAAGTGTCCCTGATATCCGGCGGGCGCCAGCAGATCGTCGGTCATGTCGGCGGCCTGCGCCTTGATCTCCTGCACACAGACCACGTCAGCGCGCTGACGCGGCAGCCATTCGAGGAATCCCTTGCGGGCGGCGGAACGGATGCCGTTGAGATTCAGGGTTATAATTTTCATCTTTTCAATCGGGCAGATCCGGATTGTTGCCTACCACATCGCTCCACTTTACAGAGAAGACCCCGGTCCAGACCGATATGGCACCCAGTTTCCGGCAGGAATTTATTCGATTTGCCATCGACACCAGAGTGCTGCTGTTCGGGGAATTCAAGACCAAAGCCGGGCGCCTCTCACCGTACTTTTTCAATGCCGGCCTGTTCTGTGACGGCAATTCCCTGCGACGGCTTGCGCAATTTTACGCGAAAGCGATCGCCGCGGCTGACGTCCCGTTCGACATGCTGTTCGGTCCGGCCTACAAGGGCATACCGCTGGTGGCCGCGGTGGCGATCGCACTGGCTGAAGCGAATCGCACCGTGCCGTTCAGCTACAACCGCAAGGAGAGCAAGGACCATGGCGAGGGCGGCAGCACCGTCGGCGCACCGCTTACCGGCCGCGTGCTCATCGTCGACGACGTCATTTCGGCCGGCACATCGGTACGCGAGTCGGTCGATTTGATACGCGCCTCGAAGGCCACACCTGCAGGAGTGCTGATCGCGCTTGATCGCATGGAACGCGGATCGACGGAACTGTCGGCGACACAGGAGGTCGTACGATCGTACTCGATGCCGGTCATCAGCATCGCCACACTGGATGATCTGGTCGGATTTCTGGAAAATAACAAGGGAATGGAGCCGCACCTGAATGCGGTTGCTGCCTATCGCGAACAATATGGGGTGAAACATGCGTGAGTATCCGGGGTCCTTGTCCATGCTCGCCGGTGTCGCCGTGACTGTCTTCATGATGGTCAGCGCGCCCGCGGTCCACGGACAGAAAATCATCTGCTGGAAGGACAAGTCGGGCAAGGTGATCGGCTGCGGCGACCGTGTGCCTCCTGAATACCAGCAGAATGAATCAAAAAGGCTGGACAGTCGCGGCATCACGCGCGAGACCAATATGTCTGCCGACGAAGCGGCGCGCCAGCGCGAAGAAGAGAAGAAGCAGGCCGCGCAGAGGGCCGAGGAAGAGCAGCGCCTGGCGGAACAGAGACGTCAGGACACGGCGCTGTTGAATACCTATGTCTCGCCGCAGGAAATCGACGTCCGCCGCGACCGTGAATTGCAGGTGGTTGATCTGCAGATTCTGCAACTGAAGGCCGCGCTCAAGAGTGCCGCGGATGCACATGCCAGCCAGGTAAGCCGCCATGCGGGCTTTGAAAAAAGCGGAAAGCCGGTGCCCGAAAACATCAAGGATGACCTGAAGCGCGCCACAGAGGAGAAAGAATCCGTAGAGGCGCGCATTGCCGACAAGGACAAGGACAAGGCGCGCATCAACGCCAGTTACGCCCGGCAAAAAGCCCGTTTTATCGAATTGAAGGGGATTCAGACCGGCAACAACGCCGCTGCCGCCAACGTCAAACCCGCGCCGAATAAATAAAGCGCGCCAGGGCCGGCACACGCTCAGCCGGCAAGTTTGCGCCGCAGAACCTCGTTGACCTGCTGGGGATTGGCCTTGCCGCGCGTCGCCTTCATCACCTGGCCCACCAGCGAATTGAACGCCTTTTCCTTGCCTGAGCGGAAATCGGCCACCTGCTGCGCGTTTGCCGCGAGCACCTGATCAACGATTGCTTCGATCTCGCCACCGTCCGAAATCTGTTTCAGGCCGCGGGTCGCGATGATCTCGTCGGCACTGCCCTCGCCCGCCCACATCGCATCGAATACATCTTTCGCGATTTTCCCGGAAATCGTGCCGTCGGCAATCCGGTCTATCATGCCGCGCAGTTGTCCGGCATTGACGCGGGCTTGCGTGATATCCAGGCCATCCTCGTTCAAGCGCGCTGTCAGGGCACCGGCTATCCAGTTCGCGCACAGCTTTCCGGTCCGGGCATCGGCGCCCGCTGCTGCGGCATCAAAATAATCCGCAAGTTCACGGCTGCCGGTGAGCGCGCCGGCGTCGTAGGCGCTGAGACCAAAGTCGGCCGCAAATTGTGCGCGCCGCGCTTGCGGCAGCGGCGGCAACGCGGCGCCTACGGCCGCCAGATGTTCCGC
>JBFKCU010000351.1:0-3366 GCA_041620115.1 Burkholderiales bacterium
ATCATGAACACCTCCGGCATTTCGCGGCGACTGCTGGCATTTGCCTCCGCTCTTTTCGGTTTCGTCCGCGGCGGTCTGGCGATGGTCAATGTCGGTGCCTCGATGTTTTTCGCGGAAATTTCCGGGTCGGCCGTGGCCGACGTCGCCGCGCTGGGTTCGATCCTGATCCCGGCGATGAAGAAGAAGGGTTACCCGGCGCCCTTTGCCGCCGCCGTGACTTCGTCCTCGGCCTCGCTTGCGATCATCATCCCGCCGTCGATCCCGATGATTCTTTATGCCGTCATGTCCGGCAGCTCCGTGGTGCAACTGTTTGTCGCGGGCATCGTGCCGGGCATCATCGGTGGCCTGTTCATGATGGGCCTGTGCTACTGGTTCGCAGTGCGCCACAACTACCCTGTCGAAGAAGTGTTCCAGCTGAAGAGGCTGTGGAAAACCTTCAAGGATGCGTCGCTGGCCTTCCTGCTGCCCATCATCATCCTCGGCGGAATTTTCGGCGGCGTGGTTACCGCAACCGAAGGGGCGGGCCTGGCGGTGGTCGCCGCGATCGTCATCGCGCTGATCTACCACGAGTTCAACTGGAAACTGTTCAAGACCGCCGTTATCGACGGCGGCGTGCAGACTGCCGTAGTCATGCTGCTGGTCGCGTCGAGTGCGCTGCTGGGCATCTACCTCACCGAGGCGCAGGTGCCGCAGCAGCTTGCACTGGCGATCACCAACCTGACCACCAATTCCTATGTGATCCTGGCGTTGCTCAATGTCTTTTTCCTGGCGATCGGGCTGTTCCTGCACTCCGCCGCCGCGATCATCCTGGTCGTGCCCATTGTCATGCCCGTGGTTACAGCCGCCGGCATTGATCCGGTGCACTTCGGCATCATCGTCACGCTCAATCTGTCCATCGGCCAGCAGACCCCGCCGGTGGCGAGCGTGCTGATGACTGCGTGCTCCATTGCCAAGACCGGCATCTGGGAAGTCAGCAAGGTCAATATCTATTTCATCGGCGTGCTGCTGGGCGTGCTGCTGATGGTCACGTATATTCCGGCCATTCCGTTGTCGCTGGTCAACCTGTTCTACCGCTGAGACCCGGCAACGCCAGACAGGGGAACAACATGGGCCTATTGGACCGGATCGGCGTCGATGTCGGACGCCGGCTCCCGCTTGAAGATGCCGTCGAATGGGCGGCCGGAAACGGCGTCCGCCATATCGACATCCAGCTCGATACCGCCGCCAACGCGATCACCAGCTTCGATGATCGGCGCTGCGCCAAGGTGCGCGCCTCACTCGAAAAACACGGCGTCCATCTCGCGCTGCACACGCTCTCGGCGGTCAACATTGCCGAATACTCCCCTTACGTCGCCGATGCGGTCGACGCGTATCTGCGCAGCTACATCGACATCTTCCCCAAGCTCGGCGCGCAATGGATCGTTGTGCACGCCGGCTACCATTTCACCGCTGACAAGCAAATGCGCATGGCTGCAGGCAAGGCGCGCCTCCAGCGCATCAGTGCCTATGCAGAAAAACGTAATGCATTGATTTTATTGGAGAATTTGAACAAGGAGCCGGCGGAGGCCGAAGTTCACTACCTGGCCCACACCATTGAGGAATGGCAGTACTACTGGGACATCGACTCACCGGCATTTAAACTTTCGTTCACGGCCAACCACGCGCACCTGGTGCCGGAAGGCATCGATGGCTTCGTCGCCGCGCTGGATTTCAACCGCGTTGGCGAAGTGCGGCTGGCCGACTGTTTCCGCAACGGCCATGAGATTCATCTGCCGCCCGGCAAAGGCGATCTCGATTTCGGCGCCCTGTTCAAAATGATCGAAGCCAGGGGTTTCCGCGGCACCTACACCAATGCCTTCGGCACGCTGGACGACATGCTCGCCGCGCGCCACACTCTGGTGGCCCAGGCCGCGGCGGCCGGAGTCGATACATGAGCGAAAGCATACTTACCAAGCGCGACGGCGTAATCGCCACCGTCACCCTGAACCGTCCCGACAGGCTCAATGCGCTGAACCACGCGATGTGGGAAGGCCTGGGCAACACCATGCGCAAGCTGTCCGGCGAAGACACCCTGCGCTGCGTCGTGCTGCGCGGCGCCGGAGGCAGGGCATTTGCCGCGGGCGCGGACGTCGCCGAGTTCGCCACCGAGCGCGCCAATGCGCGCCAGGCCAAACTCTACGGTGAACTGATCCACCGGACCATGCAGGCGATCGGGCAATGCCGCCACCCCACCGTCGCGTTGATCGAGGGCGCGTGCATCGGCGGCGGCCTGGAAATCGCGGCGATGTGTGACATGCGCATCTGCAGCACCACCAGCCGCTTCGGCGTGCCCATCAACAAGCTCGGGCTGACCATGGCCTATGGTGAACTCGCCGCACTGCTGGCGCTCGTCGGCCGGGCCGTGACCCTGGAAATTCTGCTCGAAGGCCGCATCTTCGATGCTGAAGAGGCGTATCGCAAGCGCCTCGTCAATCGTGTCGTCGCCGATGATCAGGTGGAGCGGGAAAGTTACGCGCTGGCGCAGCGCATCGCCGACGGCGCGCCGCTGGTTGCGCGCTGGCACAAACAGTTCATTGAACGACTGGCGGTGCAGGCCAACATTCCGCCGGAAGAATGGGACGTCAGCTTCGACTGCTTCGACACCGAGGATTACCGCATCGGCATTGAAGCTTTTCTCGCCAAAACCAAACCGAAGTTCGAGGGACGCTAATGCGAATGTTGGCGGCGTTCATACTGGCGCTCACCAGCGCCGCGTGTTTTGCCCAGGCCGACTACGCGCGCGAACAGCGCTGGGCCGACGAGATCACGCCCGCCATACTGGTCGGTGATCCGGTGCAGCTGGCGCTGCCCGCAGGCCGCAGGTTCCTCGGCATCTATGCGCCCAATGCCAATGCCAGGGCCGGTGTCATCATCGTGCACGGCCTCGGTGTGCATCCCGACTGGGGCCTGATCAATCCCCTGCGCAGCCAGTTGTCCGAACAGGGGTACGCCACGCTGTCGGTGCAAATGCCGGTACTCGCTGCGGATGCCCCCGGCACCCAGTACCCACCGCTGTTTCCGGAGGCCGCTGAACGCCTGCGCGCCGCCGTCGCTTATATGCACAGCAAGGGGCACAAGAAGATTGCCATCGTGTCGCACAGCCTCGGTGCGCGCATGACCAATTTTTTCCTGAACGAGCCTGCGGCGCCGGTCATTGAGGCGTGGGTGGCGATCGGCATTTCCGGTGAATACACCAAGCCCGAAAGCCTCAAGGCACCGGTGTTCGATCTCTACGGCGAGAAAGACCTCCCCGCCGTGCTCGACCATGCCGGCAAACGCGCCGACGCGATCCGCAGCATCCGCGGCTCGGCGCAAGTCAGCGTCGCG
>JBFKCU010000352.1:0-3365 GCA_041620115.1 Burkholderiales bacterium
ACCCTGTCATAAGCCGGCACTTCGCCTTTGCGACGCTGCGCATCCAAATCCCGCAAGGTGTTGACCAGATCGCCGCGCAAGGTGCAGCAAATACAGCCGCTTGCCAGCAAAACGGTATTTTCATTGGGCGTGGCAATCAACAAATGATCGAGCCCGACTTCACCGAACTCATTGATGATCACTGCGGCACCGGCCATCGCCGGATCCTGCAACAGCCGGTTGAGCAGGGTGGTTTTGCCGCTACCCAAAAACCCGGTGATGATGGAAACGGGCAATCGCACGATTGGAGTAAGCACTAGCCTTTCTATATAACTTATTGATTTTATTTATATATTATGCGGCCTTGGCTTGGCGTTCCAAGTCTGCCTTGTACTGCCCCAGACTCGCCAATCCGTTCATTTTCGAGCGATGAGCCAGCGCCGCCTGAGCTGCCGCAACATTACTCACAGCACCCTTCCAGGCCTTGAGCGCCGGCTGCTGCAACGCGCGCCCATACGAAAATGACAGCGGCCACGGCAGACTGCCCTTGAACTGAGTATTCATGGCATTCAGGTGCGCAGTGGCAATCTCGTCGCTCTGCCCGCCTGACAAGAACACGATGCCGGCCACAGCCGCCGGTACGGTGCGTTTGAGGGTGCGCACGGTACGCGCGGCGACTTCATCGACCGGCGCCTGTTGCGCGCATTTCTTGCCGGAGATGACCATCGATGGCTTCAGCACCGTATGCTCCAGCACGACGCGATGCAGGTAGAGCGCCTCGTACACGGCGTTGAGTGTCCATTCGGTGACTTCCTCGCAACGCTCGATCGTGTGATCGCCGTCCATCAGCACTTCCGGTTCAACGATGGGCACCAGACCGGCTTCCTGGCAAATGGCGGCATAACGGGCCAGCGCGTGCGCGTTAGCGGCGATGCAAGTCGAGCTCGGCATGTCTCGACCGATATCGATGACCGCGCGCCATTTGGCGAATTTGGCGCCAAGTTTGACGTATTCGGCACAACGCTTGGGCAGATTGTCCAGACCTTCCGTGATTTTTTCGCCTGCGCACATGGGCAGATCCTTGGCGCCGGTGTCTACTTTGATGCCCGGCAGGATGCCGTTATTGGCAAGCACATCAATGAACGAAGTACCGCCGGTAGATTTCTGGCGCAGCGTCTCATCGTACAGGATCACGCCGCTGATATGGTCACCCAGCGCGCGCGTTGAAAACAGCATGTCGCGATAGGCGCGGCGGTTTTCTTCGGTATTCTCAACACCGATGCCGTCGAAACGTTTGCCGATAGTGCCGGTGCTTTCGTCGGCGGCCAGTATGCCTTTGCCGGGGGCCACCATGGCAAGTGCAATGGCGGCGAGATCATTTGCTGACATGAAAACTCCTGCTGGTTTGGGATCTGAATTGGTTGGTGTGACAGGACGGTATTTTACACGCGGACTTCATATTTTCCGGTGCTCGCCGACCTTGACGATCTTCATCGTGTTAGTCCCGCCGGCGCGGCCAAAGGGTTCGCCGATGGTAAGGACAATCAGATCGCCATGCTGCACTGCGCCGCGCTTGAGCAGCTCATTTTCAGCCATCTGCAGTGCTTTCTCCGGGTTGCGGGCGCCCTTGAATTTGACCGGTTGCACGCCGCGGAACAAGGTGACCCGGCGGCGCGTTTCAATGACCGAGCTCATCGCATAAATCGGCACGGCGGTGGACATCCGCGACATCAACAGCGCCGTTCGCCCGCTCTGCGTCAGCGCCGCGACCGCCTTGATCGGCAGCCCGGCGGTAGTAAATACCGTGGCGCGCGCGATTGCCTGCTCGACATCGGACTGCCCCATGCCGCCGCGGCGATCATTCTGCGGCATGTCCTCCTTTTCGGCTTCAACACAGACGCGTACCATGGCCGCAATGGTTTCGGCAGGGTACTGACCGGCCGCCGTTTCCGCGGAGAGCATCACCGCATCGGTTCCGTCAAGGACTGCATTGGCCACATCGGAAACCTCGGCTCGCGTCGGAATCGGGCTGGAAATCATCGATTCCATCATCTGCGTCGCGGTAATGGTCAATTTCTGTTTCTCGCGCGCCATGCGAATCATTTTTTTCTGCAATGCCGGCACCACGGCGTCGCCCACTTCGACCGCGAGATCACCGCGCGCTACCATGATCGCGTCGGATGCATCGACGATTTCCTCGAGTGCGGGTATGGCTTCAGCGCGCTCGATCTTGGACACGATCAGACCATGGCCGCCGGCTTTGGTCAGCAGGTCACGCGCCCACTTGACGTCCGCTCCGGAGCGCGGAAAGGATACTCCGAGAAAATCGGCGCGCAGTTCAGCGGCAAGCTTGATGTCCTGCTTGTCCTTGTCGGTCAACGCCGGCGCGGTGAGGCCACCGCCTTTGCGGTTGATGCCCTTGTTGTTCGACAGCGATCCGCCCTGCTCAACCGCCGTCGTGATGCGTGCGCCGCGGACGGTCACGACGCCGAGCACGATGCGGCCGTCATCCAGCAACAGCGTGTCGCCCGGCCGCACATCATTCGGCAGATTCTTGTAATCCAGCCCAACCATGTCCTGGTCACCCAGCTTGCATTCGGCATCGAGCACGAACTTCGCCCCCTGGACCAGCGTGATCCGACCGTCCTTGAATTTGCCGATGCGGATTTTCGGGCCCTGCAGGTCAACCAGCACCCCGACGGCACGGCCGGCCTTGCGCGCCAGCCGCCGCACGAGTTCGACCCGGGCACGGTGTTCATCCGGAGTCCCGTGAGAAAAATTGATGCGCACGACATCAAGGCCGGCATGGATCATGCGGGTCAGCGTTTTGGCATCGCTGGAAGCAGGACCCAGCGTAGCCACGACCTTGGTTCTGCGTATCATGCGAAGCCCATCCTAAAGAACATCTCGAAAGTTTTGCCCCCGGCGCGCCATGTTCATGCGCGCGCCGGTTATCGAGCCCGTTGCTCGAGTATTTCGACGGCAGGCAGAGTCCGGCCTTCGAGAAATTCCAGAAACGCACCGCCGCCAGTGGAGATATAGGACACCTTTTCGGCAATCCCGTATTTGGCCACTGCGGCCAGCGTATCGCCGCCCCCGGCAATTGAAAAGGCCTTGGACGCGGCGATTGCTTCAGCAATGGCCCGGGTGCCGCCCGCAAACTGGTCATATTCGAACACGCCCACCGGCCCGTTCCAGACGATGGTTCCAGCATTTGCAATCAGTCCGGCAAAGATGGCCGCGGTTTTCGTGCCGACGTCGAGTATCAGGTCATCCGGCCGTACCGCGTCTGCCGCCACCGGATTGGCGCGCGCCAGCGCGGACAGTTCGTCGGCCACCACCACATCCACCGGCAACGGTACCTGCGCGCCACGCGCCTTCATGTC
>JBFKCU010000353.1:0-3348 GCA_041620115.1 Burkholderiales bacterium
GCAGGCGATGGATGCGATCAAGAAATTTCTTTCGTACCTGCCCAGCCACAACCTGCAGGCGCCGCCGGAAGCAGCAGTTCCCGTTGGTTCCGACGAAGCCTGCAGGAATATCTTCGAGATCCTGCCGGAATCGCGCACCAAGGTCTACGACGTGCGCAAGATCATCAGCGCGATCGCCGATAAAGAGTCGAGCTTCGAACTGAAAGAGCGTTTCGGCAAATCAATCGCCACCGTGCTGGCCCGGCTCGACGGTAAGAGCGTTGGCTTCATCGCCAACAATCCGATGTTCAAGGGCGGTGCGCTCGATGCTGATGCCGTGCAGAAAGTTATCAGCTTCATGGTGTTGTGCGACTCGTTCAACGTGCCGCTGATTTTCCTCGTTGACGTTCCGGGCTTCCTCATCGGCGTCGAAGGCGAAATCCGCGGCATGCCCGGTAAGGTTATCAACTGGATGAACGCGCTGAGCCAGGTCACCGTGCCCAAGCTGACGGTGATCATGCGCAAGGACTACGGACAGGCTTATATCAACATGGCTGGCGGTAAGGGCGCGGACGAGGTGGCCGTGTGGCCGACCGCTGATCTGGGCTTCATGGATGCCGCGGTCTCGGTCAACGTACTTCATGGCATCAAGCAATCCGATGACCCGGAAAAGTTCGCCAAACTGAAAGCCGAGGTCGAGCGCGACACCTCGGCATGGGGTCTTGCTGAACTCTACGAAGCACAGCATGTACTCGATCCGCGCGACACCCGTGAGTGGCTGATCCGCGCGCTCGATGTTCATCGCAAAGGCATGAAAAACGGCGTTGGCGAGCATTTGCTGCGCAACTGGCCGACGAGTTACTGAGCAAGATTTTCGTGCGGTGATCCGTTGTTCGGGTGGCCGTAATCTGCCGCTGCCATCGCTGTGCCGGCGATGAGTGGCGACCAACCTGCGGGAGAAATTGCATGATCCGGAAAATGATGATGGCGGTGGTGTTCCTGGGCATTCCATTGCTGGCGACCGCACAGGCCTATCCGACCAAACCCGTGCGCTTCATTGTTCCATTTGCGCCCGGCGGCAATACCGACGTGCAGGCGAGGTTGATCGGCCAGAAGCTCACCGAATCGCTGGGACAGCAGGTTATCGTCGACAATCGGCCCGGCGCCGGCGGCACCATCGGCGTTGATATGGCGGCCAAGGCGACGCCCGACGGTTACACCATCGTGCTCGCGTCCTTCGGCAACATCCTCGTTGGCCCCAACCTGTACAAGAACCTGCCCTACGATCCGGTCAAGGACCTTGCCCCGGTCATCCTGGTTTCCGAACCCACGGGACTGATAGTGGTGCACCCGTCCGTGCCGGTGAAGAATTTCAGGGAGTTCATTGATTACGCAAAAGCAAATCCCGGAAAACTGAATTATGCGTCCGCCGGCAACGGCACCTGGAATCATCTGTTCGCCGAGCAACTCAAATCCATCGCCAAAATCCAGATGGCCCATGTCCCGTACAAGGGCGCCGGACCGGCGATGAACGATGTCGTCGGCGGGCATGTGCAGGTGATGTTTGCACCGTTTCCCAGTGCCCGGGTGCACCTGAACAGCGGACGCCTGCGGGCACTGGCCGTGACCGGAACCAAACGCTCGGCATTGTTTCCGGATGTGCCCACCGTAGCGCAGGCCGGTTTGCCGGATTACTCCGCAGCAAGCTGGTTCGGGATACTTGCCCCTGCCGGTACGCCGAAGCCCATCACCCTGCGCCTGAATCAGGAGGTCAACCGGGCCTTCGCCGCACCGGAGATCAAGGCCGCCTACGCTGCGGAAGGCATTGAACCGGCTGGCGGCACACCGGAGGATCTGGCGAAATCGATCCGCGACGGCATGGCGAAATGGGGCAAGCTGGTGCGCGAACTGGGCATCAAGCTGTAATCATTCTTGCAGGACGCGACGCCATGCGTTGACGCCAGCGATTCCAAGACAGACCCAAGCCATGCCATTTGAAGAACTGCTGAAAGAACTCGATGCCCGCAAGCGGCGGGCCCAGGCCATGGGTGGCGAGGCCAAGCTCGCCGAGCGCAAGGCGCAGGGCCTGCTGAACGCCCGTGAGCGTCTGGATCGACTGTTTGATGCCGGCTCGTTTATCGAATCCGGCCTCCATGCCGTGTCCAGCCGTCCCGAGGACAAAGCGAGTACGCCTGCTGACGGGAAGATTGCCGGTTATGGCCGTATCGCCGGCCGCGAGGCGGCGGCGGTGTCGAACGACTTTACCGTCAAGGGGGCATCCAGCGCCCAGATCAATATCAAGAAGCTTAAACACATGAAGGGTGTCGCCAGAAAGCGCGGCATTCCGCTGGTGTTCCTCGGCGAATCCACCGGTGCCCGCATGCCCGACGTCATGGGTGCGGGCTCCATCGGTTCCAAGGACGATCCCTACGAGTATCAGCGCCTGCGTGAAGTGCCCTGGGCGGCGGGCGTGCTGGGCCATTGTTACGGCTCGTCGGCCTGGTACGGCTCGATGTCAGATTTCTGTGTGATGCGCAAGGGCGCGATCATGGCGGTGTCCAGTCCGCGGCTGATCTCGATGGCCACCGGCAAACAGTGCGACGGGGAAGAACTCGGCGGCTGGCGGGTGCATTCGCAAGTCAGCGGCATCGTTGATCAGGTGGTGGATACGGATGAGGAAGCCATCGACGCGATCAAACAATTTCTGTCCTATCTGCCCTCCAATAACATGGAACCGCCGCCGGAATATGCGGTGCCGGAAGGCTCGGATGAAGCCATCAAGGACGTGATGAAGCTGATACCGGCATCGAACAATCAGGTCTACGACATGCGCAAGGTGATTCAGTGCATCGTTGATCGCGATTCAATGTTCGAAATGAAGGCGCGTTTTGGCAAAACCGTGGTCACCGCGCTGGCGCGGCTCGACGGGAAGTCGGTGGGCATTATTGCCAACAATCCGCTGTTCAAGGGCGGCGCTATCGACGCCGATGCCTGCAGGAAGGTGCAGGCGTTTTTTGTGCTGTGCGACTCGTACAACATCCCGATTGTGCTGCTGGTTGACCAGCCGGGATTTCTGATCGGCATGGAAGGTGAACAGCAGGGCGTGACGGGCAAGGTGATGAACTGGCTGAACGCGATGACGTTGGTCACGGTGCCGAAGATCTCGGTGATCGTGCGCAAGAGTTTTGGGCTCGCGGTATCGAATATGGGTGCCGGCGGTAACAGCGACGAGCTGGCCTGTTGGGTAACCGCGGAGATCAGTTTCATGAAGCCCGATTTCGGCGCGAAAGTCGTGTTCGGCGTCGATCCGGAAAAAGAGCCGGAGAAATTCAGCGAGGCCGTTGCAAAAATGGCCAAGGGCACATCACC
>JBFKCU010000354.1:0-3346 GCA_041620115.1 Burkholderiales bacterium
AGGAAAAGCCGGGGCAGCTCAATTTCGCATCTTCCGGCATCGGTGGTGCGCCGCACCTGACAGGAGAATTTTTTGCGTTGAAGACCGGCATCAAGCTGACGCATATTGCCTACAAGGGTGGCGGCCCGGCGGTTGCCGACGTTGTGGGCGGCAATGTCACGATGAGTTTCGCGTCGATGACTTCAGCGCTGCCGTTCATCAGAGGCGGCCGTTTGCGTCCGCTGGCTGTTTCCTCGAAAGTGCGTTCGCCGAATCTGCCTGAGGTGCCGACCATGGCCGAGGCCGGGGTGGCGGACGTTTTTGTGCTCGACTGGCAGGGTGTGCTGGCGCCTAAAGCCACGCCCAAACCCCTCGTCGACAAGCTGTCGACCACAATCCGTGAAATCCTGAAGGATCCGGAAAACGGCAAGCGGCTGGGCGCCATGGGTCTCGAAGTGATTGCGAGTACTCCGGACGAATTCCTCAAAGCCATCGAAGCCGACGTCAAGCGCTGGGCCGTCGTGGTCAAGGCTGCGAACATCAAGGGCGAATGACAATGACGGGTGGCCAGAAGCCGGTGGTTTGCATTGTCGGCACCGGCGGCACGATTGCGTCCCGCTACGACGCGCTGATTGGCGGGCATGTATCTGCGGCAACTGCCCGGGATCTGGTCACGGCGGTGCCGGAATTGCACGATGTGGCTGAGATCCGGGTGGTCGAGCACTCGAACATCAACAGCGCATTGATGGACACGGCCACGGCCTTTGCGCTGCGCGACACATTGCAGCGGGTGTTACGAGATGATGCAGTGGCCGGCGCCGTGGTGACACATGGCACGGCAACGCTGGAAGAGACGGCTTACCTGATGGACCTGACCGTCGGCGGCGACAAACCCGTGGTTTTCACGGGTGCCCAGCGCAACGCCGACGAGAAAGACCCGGATGGTCCGCGCAATCTGCTCTGTGCGGCAATGATCGCCGCGCACCCCGATGCACGGGGCCGTGGCGTGCTGGTGACACTGGGCAGCGAGATTCACGCGGCGCGCGATGTGACCAAGATCAATCCGGAAATCCTCACCTGCTTCGGCGGGCGTGACGGCGGCGCTGTCGGCAGCGTGACCCGGCAGGGGGTACATTTTTTTGCGATGCCCGAGCGGCGGCTGCATCTGGAAGTTGATCATGTCAAAGCGGATGTGCATATCCTGAAAATGGGGCAGGGTGGCAGCGACCTGCTGTTCCGCGCCTGCGTGGCGGGGAAGGTCGACGGCATCGTGGTCGAGGGCACCGGAGGTGGCAACGTCAACCTGCCGTTCTATCAGGGTGTATGCGCGGCACTGGATGCCGGCATTCCGGTGATTGCGGGTTTGCGCCTCACTTCGGGCGCACCGCACCCCGGCAAGGGTTATCCGGGGTCGTTTCAAAGCCTGATTGCGAAGGGTGCAATTTCTTCCGGTTATCTGAGCGGTATCAAAGCGCGCATACTGCTGATGGTGGCGCTGGGTCATACCGCTGACCGCGATCGTCTGCGCGAGATTTTTTCCGTGGCGGGAGGCGGCTGAACCTGCTGCGGGGCGTTGTTCATTGTTCTTCAGAAAAGGAATGTTGATGAAAACGGTAAGTAGATTGATGGCGGGCATGGTTCTGGCGGTGCTGGGCACGACCGCAGCCTTTGCGCAAAACTGGCCCTCCCGGCCGGTGAAATGGATCAGCCCGTTTGCGCCCGGGGGCGGCGCGGACATCACCTCGAGGGCCATCGCCAGCCAGCTCTCGATCGGATTGGGTCAGCAGGTGGTGGTTGACAATCGCGGCGGCGCGGGCGGCATGATCGGTGTCGACATGGCAGCCAAGTCTCCGGCTGACGGTTATACGCTGGTCCTGGGCACCATTGGTCCCATCGCCATTAATCCCAGTCTGTACAAGAAAATGGCCTATGACCCGATCCGTGACCTGACCGCGGTATCGCAGGCGGCCAATGCGCTCAATGTGCTGGTGGTCCATCCTTCGCTGCCAACCACGAGCGTGCGCGAATTCCTGGCATTGGCGAAAGCGCGGCCAGGGCAACTGAATTACGGTTCATCGGGCTCCGGCGCAACGGATCACCTCGCGGGCGAACTGTTCAACGCGCTGACCGGTGCAAAAATGGTCCATGTGCCCTACAAGGGCGGCGCGCCGGCGATGCTGGATCTCGTTGCCGGCAATGTACAGGTCGTGTTTTCCACGGTCAGCACTGCCATCAGTGCCATTCAGGCCAAACGCGTGCGGGCCCTCGCCATGACCGGCAATCAGCGGTTC
The DNA here is from genome assembly GCA_041620115.1 of Burkholderiales bacterium. GTDB lineage: Bacteria > Pseudomonadota > Gammaproteobacteria > Burkholderiales > SG8-41. The sequence continues at coordinate 2,271 of JBFKCU010000354.1, forward strand.
GAACTGATGCCGGAACTGCCGACCATGAGTGAAGCCGGAATGAAGGGCTTTGAAGTCAACAACTGGTACGGGATATTCGTTCCGGCCGGAACATCCAAGGATGTGGTTGTCCGGCTGAATGCCGAAATCGTCAAGGCGCTGGCGGCCCCTGAGGTCAAGAAGCGCCTGCTCGATGCCGGCATCGTGGCCCGGTCGAGCACCCCCGAAGCGTTTGCGGCTTACGTCAGCGCCGAAACCGCAAAGTGGGCAAAGGTGATCAAGGACGCGAAAATTACCGTCGAATAAGCGATGCCTGAATTGCGGCGGCTACTCCGACCGGGGTGTTACTTGTTGTACAGCGCTGCAGTCCAGCGGGCGATTTCAAACAACTGCCGGTCGGTGTCGCGGCGCGTGACCAGTTGCACGCCGATGGGCAGTTGGTTGGCACCCTTGAACAGCGGCAGTGTCATCGATGGATTATGGCAGGCGGTCCAGATCGAGCTGAAGGACGCGGAGCCGGTGGCGTTCAGTCCGATGGGCGCTTCGCCGGCGGCTGAAGGCGTCAGGATCACGTCATAGTCTTTGAAAACATCGTCAAGCAGCAAGCGCAGTTGCTCGGCTTGTGCCCGCGCTTCGCGATATTGTTCGAAGCTGTAGGCGAGCCCGTGCTTGAGGCGGTTGTTGCGCAGCGTTTCGCTGATCCTGTCTGCATGATGCAGCAGTTCCCAGGCGCGGTTCCGCGCGAACTCGAAACTGGAAATGCGCTGGTGGATTTCGTCGATCGGGTCGAAAGCGGCGGGCAGTTTCAGGTCGGAAACCCTGGCGCCGGCGGTTGACATGGTTCGGGCGCAATGGTCGATGGCGGACTGGGTCGCGGCATCGGTTTCCTCCCAGAACTGGGTCCGGCAGACCGCGACGCGCGGCGGATTGCAGGGCGCCGATGACATCGGCTGCGGGGTCGTGCCGGCCAACACGTCACGGTACAGCACCACGTCTTCAACTGAGCGCGCAATGATGCCCAGGGTATCCAGTGACCCCGAGGCTTCCATGACGCCGGCCAGCCGCAGGTCACCCCAGGTGGGCCGGTAACCGAAGCA
>JBFKCU010000355.1:0-3342 GCA_041620115.1 Burkholderiales bacterium
GGCCGATGCGGTGGCCATAGATCGGCAGCAGCAGGTTGTACAGTTCAAGGCCGGTTTCGATGATCCCCGCGGTAATCAGCGCGCGACGCAACGGCCGGTTACGCACCAGGTCACCGACACGATGCTGTGCCTTGTCTGCATGGCTCACCGGTGCGTGCGCTGTTTTGGGCAGCCAGCCGATGCGCAGGCTGAGCAGCAGCACCGGCACCACCGGCATCACGGCGAGCACGGCGAAAGTCGCGCGATGCCCGACAGCGTCGATCAGAAACCCCGCTGAGGTCGGGCCCAGCAGCGCGGTCATGCCGATGCCGAGGCTGAACCAGCTGTAGTTCTTGGTGCGATCCACGCCCTCGGCCATCGCCCCGATCAGATGCTGCACCGCGACCGTGTAGAAGATGTAGCAGAAACCAATCAACGCCGCGGCAACGTACAGTGTCTCCAGCCGGAACAGCAGGAACGGCAGCGTCAGCCCGGCAAACAGACCGATGGTGCCGAACACCATCGGCCCACGAAAACCGATGCGGTCCGAAATCTTGCCGGCATATACCGACAACAGCAGCGGGAACAGCGCATACGTTGAAAAGATCATGCCGACGAAGAACTCGTTGGCACCCAGCTCCAGCGCCGACAGGGACATCAGCACCTTGCTGCCCTTGTAAGCCGTGTGCGTCAGTATGCTGAGCAGAACGATGCGAAGAATCGGTGCCACGATACGGTCAGCCCTCGCGCCCCGGGCGCCGGCCTGATCCGGTGCCATGCATTTGCGAATTCCGCATTACCAGGTCAAATTTTTCTTGTTGGGAGAAAGCTGCAGCATGTATTTTATCGCAACGACATCATAACCATGCATCGGAGCCTCCATGAAACTGCAACACATCGGCGTGATCAGCCCCGGCGACATGGGCCAGGCTGTCGCCCAGAGCCTCAAGAACAGCGGATACACGGTCCACACCGCACTCGACGGCCGCAGCGAGCGCACCAGGGCCCTTGCGCTTGCCGCAGGACTCAACGACTGCGGCACGATGCAGAAAGTCGTCGCGACCTGCGACCTGGTACTGTCCATCCTCAACCCGGCCGCCGCCGTGGACAATGCGCGCGCTGCAGCCGCCGCGATGCAGGCTGCCGGGCGCCGCTGCGTGTTTGTCGACTGCAATGCGATCGCGCCGCAGACGGCACATGAAATCAACGCCATCATCCGTGCCGCCGGCGGCGAGTGCATAGACGCCGGCATCATCGGGCCGCCGCCACGCGGCAAGGCCAGCATGCGCCTCTATGTCTCGGGGCCGCAGGCCGCAATGCTGGAGCAGCTCGGCAGCGCCGGCATCAATGTGCGCGTGATGAGCGAGCGCATCGGCGACGCCTCCGCGATCAAGATGTGTTATGCCTCATACACCAAGGGTGCCGTGGCGCTGGGCGTCGAAATGCTGATGACCGCGCGCCGCCTCGGTGTCGATGCCGCGCTGGATGCGGAACTGCAGGGCAGCCTTGCCGACGCCCACCGGTGGATCCTCAGCCGCCTGACGGTGATGCCGCCCAAAGCGCATCGCTGGGTACCGGAGATGCTCGAGATCGCCAAGACCTTCGAAGGCGTCAACCTGACGCCGCGCATACTGCAGGGCGCGGCCGACATGTATGAAATGATTGCCCAGACGGCACTCGGGCGGGAGTCGCCCGAAGAGGCCCGCAAACACGGGCGCGACGGCGCCGCAATCATCAGGGGACTCGCCGACTGACTGCGACCGGGCCACCGCCCGGCTCAGGCCCGGTAGATGGACCTGCGGTCGCGGTTGAAACTGATGAACGGCTCCGGCCGCTCGGATTTGCTGTAGCCCAGGCGAATCTCGCCGCGCACTTCCAGCATGATTTCGCGGCGCATGACATGTATCTCCTCGCCGCTGGCACGCGTCACAAACGTGCCGTTGATGCTGTGGTCAACGAGAAAAAACTGGGTGCGCTCGACGCGGATGGCCGCATGCCGCCGCGACACCACGTTGCCGGGCACCACCAGGTCACATGCCGGGTCGCGGCCGATGACCAGCATTGAGTGCCAGTAATCGACGCGATGCTCCTCGCCGCCGAGCGTCAGCAGCAGGCTGCCCGCATCCTGCGGTATGGTGCGAGAGATATTCAGGTTGATATGCGTGCGTTCGGAAAAATCATCACGCCACTGCACTTCGCATACCGGCGTCTTGGCCAGCGAGGTCTTGAGGAACGCATCAAAAATCGGCCGCACGCCTGCCTTGCGTTCAGGCCTCAGGGTCTCGGCAGTTGATTCGGTAATGAGAATCTGCCCCGGCGTGGCCGCGTCACCCAGGTACGCCGCGACGTTGACCGTGTCGCCATAAATATCGTCCGCGCCCACCACCACCGGACCCGTGTGCAGGCCGATGCGGATCTTCATGAGGCGTCCGTCGGGCTGTAGCGCGTCAATCGAGAGCTGCATTTCCACCGCCGCATCCACCGCACTGTCGGCATCCGAGAACATGCACATCAATGCGTCGCCCATCGTCTTCACGACAGTGCCCTGGTGCTGCGGCGTTACCGCCTTCATCGATTGCAGACAGGCACTGATGACTTTCAGTGCCTCGACGTCGCCGACTTCACGGTATAGCTCGGTGCTCTCGGCGATATCGGCGAACAGAACGGCCAGGTGATCGGTCTTGTTTTCGGACATGTTTGTTACGGACATGTTTACTCAATGATTCGCGGCTGCCAAAAAGGACTGCCACACCCCCCACATACGGCAAGCGCCACCGTTAACGGCGCGCCAGGCCGATACTTTACGGCACAATCGGGCCCTGTGCGCGTCGACAAACGCCTGGCAAAGCGGCACAATCGCCGATCATTCCACTCAGGAGGCGCCGTGAGCACCGCAGCTGATACCAACAACATGGCCCTGTTCTGCGACTTCGAAAACGTCGCACTCGGCGTACGCGAAGCCAAATATTCCGATTTCGACATCAAGAAAGTCCTGGAGCGCCTGCTACTCAAGGGCGACATCGTCGTCAAGAAGGCTTATTGCGACTGGGAACGCTACCGCGAGTTCAAGAAACCCATGCACGAGGCAGCGTTCGAGCTGATTGAAATCCCGCATGTCCGCATGTCGGGCAAGAATTCCGCTGACATCCGCATGGTGGTTGACGCCCTGGACCTCTGTTACACCAAATCCCATGTCGACACCTTCGTCATCATCAGTGGCGATTCCGACTTCTCGCCGCTGGTGTCCAAGCTGCGCGAGAACAACAAGGTGGTCATCGGCGTCGGCGTCAAACAGTCATCGTCGGACCTGCTGATCTCCAATTGCGACGAATTCATCTATTACGACGACCTCGCCCGCGAAAA
>JBFKCU010000356.1:0-3294 GCA_041620115.1 Burkholderiales bacterium
GAATTGGTCATGTGAGTCTGCACGACGCTGGTGCCGTCAAAACCGGGCCCCGCGCCGCTGCCACCGGAAATCGTCTCGTAATACTGATAACGGTCGTCACCGAAGGTGAAGTTGTTCATCGTGCACTGGCCGGCCGCCATTACGCCCAGCGCACCGTACAGCGCGTTGGTCACGCAGGATGATGTCTCCACATTGCCCGCGACCACGGCGGCCGGCGGCCGCGGATTCAACATGCAACCCTCGGGCACGATTACCTGCAGCGGCTTGAGGCACCCCGCGTTGAGCGGAATATCGTCGTCGACCAGCGTGCGGAACACGTAGATCACCGCCGCCATGGTCACCGATTTTGGGGCATTGAAATTGTTCGGCAGCTGCGCACTGGTGCCGGTGAAATCGATGCAGGCGCTGCGTGCCGCGGCATCGACGCTGACCCGCACATGGATTTCCGCACCGTTATCGAGCGCCAGCCTGAACTCGCCATCCTGCAACGCCGTGATGACGCGGCGCACCGATTCTTCGGCATTGTCCTGCACATGCCACATGTAGGCCGCGACGGTGTCGCGTCCGTACTGGTTCACCATGGCACCCAGTTCCTGCACGCCTTTTTCATTGGCCGCGATCTGCGCGCGCAAATCAGCGACGGTCTGCTCCGGATTGCGCGCCGGCCAGCGACCGCCTCTCAAGTACGCAAACAGCTCCTCCTCGCGCATGCGTCCGTCGCGCACCAGCAGGAAGTTGTCAAACAACACGCCCTCCTCCTCGATGCTGGCGGAAAACGGCGGCATTGACCCCGGCGTGCTGCCGCCGATGTCGGCATGATGTCCGCGGGAGGCCACGTAAAACGAAGGCTGGTCGTCATCGACCGCCAGATAAACCGGCGTAATGACGGTCACATCGGGCAGGTGCGTGCCGCCGTGGTAAGGGTCGTTCAGCACATACACGTCGCCCCGCTGCATGTCCGGGTTGCGCGCGATCACGGTCTTGATCGACTCGCTCATCGAGCCCAGGTGCACGGGCATGTGCGGCGCGTTGGCGATCAGGTTGCCGTCTGCATCGAACAGTGCGCAGGAGAAATCGAGACGCTCCTTGATATTCACCGAGTACGCGGTGTTCTGCAGCCGCAGGCCCATCTGCTCGGCGATGTTCATGAACAGGTTGTTGAATACTTCGAGCATCACCGGATCGGCTGCGGTGCCGATCGCAAAGGCACCGGTGCGCGGCTGCACACGCTGCATCTCGATCGGCCCGGAGGCGTCCAGCCGCGCCTGCCAGCCGGGCTCCACCACGGTGGTGGCGTTGTGCTCGGCAATCACCGCCGGGCCGTCGATCAGCGACCCGGCTGCAAGCTCCTCGCGCACATGCAACGCGGCATCCCGCCATGCCGCGCCCTCCAGCCCGTCGGCACAGTACATCCGCACTTGTGCCTTGGGCGCAGGCCGGGTAACCCGGGCTTCCGCTTCGGGCGCGTCCGCCTCGTGGCGTCCTCCGGCGCACACCGCTTCCACCGACACGGCCTCGATCACCAGCGGCCGGTCCGGCATCAGAAATGAGAAACGCTTGCGATATTCGGATTCGAACGCGCGCCGCACCGCGGCGGCAACCTCTCCGTGCGCCACGTCATCCGGATAAGGCACAAACAGCGCGGTATCCGTGCCCCGGTAGCGCACATGCAACTGGCGCCGGGTTTCGATCGCGCCTCGCGCTACGCCCTGACTGATCAGTTCATCCACCGCCGCCACCGCCAGTTCCGCCAAACGCTGTTCCGCCGCCGCAATTCCGGCAGCGTCCAGCGCCAGTTCAATTGCGCCTTCGCGCATCGCAATCTGGTCCGCAAGTCCCATGCCGTAGGCGCTCAGCACACCGGCCAGCGGATGCACGAACACCCGTGTCATGCCCAGTGCATCCGCCACCAGGCAGGCATGCTGGCCGCCGGCGCCGCCGAAACATTGCAGCGTATAGGTCGTGACGTCGTAGCCGCGCGCCACCGATATGCGCTTGATGGCATTGGCCATGTTGGCTACGGCGATCTGCAATGCCCCCTCGGCCGCAGCTTCGGGCGTAATGTCGCGCCCCGTCGCCTGCGTGATGTGCTGCGCCATTTGAGCGAACCCCTCGCGCGCGGGCGCGGCGTCCAGCGTTTCTCTACCGTTGGCGCCGAATACCCGCGGAAAATGATCGGGCTGGATTTTGCCGAGCAGCACATTGGCGTCGGTAGTGGTCAGCGGGCCGCCGCGCCGGTAACTTGCCGGCCCGGGATTGGCGCCGGCGGAATCCGGCCCCACGCGCAGCCGCGCACCGTCGAAATGGATGATCGAGCCGCCGCCGGCGGCAACGGTATGGATGCTCATCATCGGCGCGCGTATGCGCACGCCGGCCACGTGGGTGTCGAAGGCGCGCTCGAATTCGCCCGCATAGTGCGACACGTCCGTCGAGGTGCCACCCATGTCAAAGCCGATGACCTTGGCATGCCCCGCGACTACCGCCGTACGCACCATGCCGACAATGCCGCCGGCGGGCCCGGACAACACCGCGTCCTTGCCCTGAAAGTGATGCGCTTCGGTGAGTCCGCCCGAGCTCTGCATGAAGAACAGCCGCACGCCGGGCATCTGTGCCGCCACGCGGTCGACGTAGCGCCGCAGGATCGGCGACAGGTAGGCATCCACTACCGTAGTGTCGCCGCGCGCCACCAGCTTCATCAGCGGGCTCACCTTATGCGACACCGAAATCTGCGTGTAACCTGCCTCACGTGCGATGGCTTCGGCCGCAAGTTCATGTGCCGCGTAACGATAACCGTGCATGAACACGATGGCGCAGGCGCGGATGCCGGCATCGAACGCCGACTTGAGTTCCGCACGCAGCGCGGTTTCATCCAGCGCCTGCACTTCCGCGCCCTGCGCATCCGCGCGCTCGTCGGCCTCGATCACGCGCTCATAGAGCAGATCGGGCAGCACGATGTGGCGGTCAAACAGCCGGGGCCGCGCCTGATAGGCGATGCGCAGCGCATCGCCGTAGCCGCGAGTGATGACCAGCACGGTGCGGTCCCCCTTGCGCTCGAGCAGCGCGTTGGTGGCAACCGTAGTCCCCATCTTCACGCACTCGACCCGGTCAGGCGAGATTGCTTCGCCTTTTTGCAGTCCGAGCAGGCGGCGGATGCCTTCGACTGCAGCGTCGGCATAGTGCTCCGGATTCTCGCTCAGCAGCTTGAGCGTATGCAGCGCACCATCAGGCGCATGGCCGATGACGTCGGTGAACGTGCCGCCGCGGTCGATCCAGAACTGCCAGCGCGGTCGCACC
>JBFKCU010000357.1:0-3292 GCA_041620115.1 Burkholderiales bacterium
TGATGGCAACGGCGCGGCTGAGCAACGGATCCTCGCCGCGATAGACGACGCCCATGGCGCCGCGCCCGAGTTCGGCGAGGATCTTGTAGCGCCCGAGCTGCGTGATCGCCGGCTCAGTCATCAGAAACCGATGCCTCTGCGGAATTCGCGCCAGCCTTCGCGTGCTTTGTCGCGCAGGCTCGGGTCCCGGCTTCCGGGGGCGGTGCTCTTCGCACTGAACGTATGGGTGATGGTCATTTTTTCGGCCGCAACGGGATTGATGTCGACGGTCAACGGCGGAAACCGGCTGTTGCGGATCTCGATCACATGCTGACCCGGCGCGACTTCAAGCTGGGTGAGCGGCGGCGATGTGCCCTTCAACACCCCGTCCACGTAAATCTCACCGCGCGGCGTAATGTTGAATTCAATCACGGCGGGAGCCGGTTGCAGCCAGCCGTTGTTCAATGCCATGCGCGCTACCACGCCGACGGCGAGTATCCCGGCGAACGCCGCCGCGCCGGTCATCAGCAGGCGCCGGCGCCGTGTGCGCTCCGCGTGCTGGTCCAGCGTGTAAATCTCGTGGGTGCGGACCTGGGCATCGGTGTGCATGCCGGCCGCAATGAGGCGGGCGGTGCCGTCGGGGGCTTCTGCCCTCAAGGCCTCGTGAAACGGCCGCGAGGCCATCATCCGGCCCGGTGCCGCAGCCTCGGCCATGGTCATGGCCGCGGTAATGCCGTCACCGAAAAGCGCATGACCGCGCGGTGCATCCTCCGTGATGGCGACAGGACCGTAATTGACGCCGATGCACAGCGGCAGCGCCGCGGCGCCGGCCTGCACCCGCTCCGCCAGTTCCAGCGCCGTGTGGCAGGCGTCGAGCACGGCCACCACAAAACCCTGCGGGGCATCGAGCACGATGCGCCGCGCCGGGGGCAGCGCCTGCAGCGCGTCGTGCAGCAGCTGCTCGATTTGAGTCCGCAGTTGCCCCTGTTCAGTGACCGTCCGGCCCGTCAGGCCGTGGACGGCCAGCGCGATGACGCTGACCGGTGTGGGTGCGGCAGCAGCAGTCACAGCGGTGTCATTCCTTTTGCGGCAGCATCATCATGTTTTCAGCCGGTAGTGTAGGGAAGAAGGCTGCGGGCTATCAAGGATTTTCACACAATGCGGCGCTATGCGCGCGCGTGGTGTACGCTAGCCACAGTCCTGATTGATGCGGAGGGAGATCCATGACCGGTTTTTTTGTTGAAGGAATGACCCAGGGGCAGGACGTCGATGAGGGTGTGCGCCGTATCGGCACATTCAAGACGCGCGAGGAAGCCATCGCGTGCGCAAAACGGACCATCGATTCCTTTCTGCTGCAGCAGTACCGGCCCGATATGTACCCGCGGGATTTGCTCGCACGCTACCAGCTGGCGGGCGAACATCCGGTCATCTTCCAGGATGACAACGCCACGATGAACGTTTCGGGATTCAATCCGCAGCTCTATGTGACACAGCGGTGCGAGGATTACTGCGGCAAGACCGATCCATAGGCCGCGAGCGGCCCGGGGACGTCATCGCTGATGCAACGCTGAAGCTGATCCCCGAGAATCACCGGGTGCGGTCTCCTCGCGCCCATGCAACCGACTCACCCTGAGGCACTGTCCCCATGAAATGGAAGCTGGCCGAGAACTCGTTGTTTGCAATCCTGCTGCGCCGGAGCTGGTGGGTGAGCGCGCTGATTGCGCTCGCGGTGTACGTGGCGGTGCAGAACTTCATGCCGTGGGGCTATGCGCTGTTTGCCACCACGCCCTTCACCCTCATCACGCTGATGGTCATCTGGAAACAGATCCGCACGCCCAGCCCCGCGCGCGTGGCGAAAGCGCTGGAGAACATCCGCGGCCTGCCGTGGGAGGATTTGGCGCAGGCGCTGGAGCAGGGGTTCAAGGCCGAAGGCTACAACGTGCAGCGCGTCAAAGGCGCGGCGGATTTCGAGCTGGAGAAAATGGGGTACGTGACGCTGGTGTCAGCGCGGCGCTGGAAGGTCGCGCGCACGGGTGTCGAGCCGATCCGGGAACTGGTGGCGGCCGGCGAGAAACAGGACGCGAGGGGATGCCGGTATGTGGTGGCGGGTGAACTGACCGAGCAGGCGCGAAAGTATGCGCAGCAGCAGGGCGTGAAGCTGGTGGAGGGCGTGGAACTGGTGAAACTCGTTCGCCTGTAGGTTCCGGCACAAACAGGGGAAGTGCAACCTTTCGAAATATCGAGCACCTTGCAGGCATTCGAAAAAATTGCACCGCCCCGATTAGTTCCAGATTAATGCTGTCGCTGGCGTGGATCACGCTGCGGAAACTCAGTTGGGGGTGGCGCCTGTAGCTTTCACGACCTTGCCCCATTTTTCGATCTCACTACGGATGAAAGCACCGAACTGGTCCGGCCCGAGCACGGTGGGGACAAATTCGTTGGCGTCCATCTTGCCTGTCGTTTTCGGGTCTGCCAGCACAGCGGCCGTTTCCTTGTACAGGCGCGTCACGATCTCCGGCGGGGTTTTCGCCGGCGCGACCAGGCCGTACCACACGTTTGCTTCGTAGCCCGGCACGCCGGATTCGGAGATTGTCGCCAGTTCAGGGTACTTGGCCATGCGCTTGGCGCTGGAGATCGCCAGCGCCTTGAGGCGTCCCGCCTTGACGAACGGAATGGCCCCGGGTGTAGATGCGAACGACAGCTGGATCTGCCCGGAGACCAGATCGATATTTGCCGGTGCCGCGCCTTTGTACGGCACGAATACCATGTCGAGGCGGGCCGTACTCTTGAACAGTTCCGTAGCCAGATGCGCGGCGTTGCCCGGCACGGCGCCATAGTTGAGTTCACCGGGCCTGTTCTTAACGAGTGCGATCAGTTGCTTGATGTTATTCGCCGGGAGCGCCGGATGAACAACCACTACGAAGGGTGCAGATGCTGCCAGAGCAATCGGGGAAAAATCGTGCGCGGGGTGATAGCCCATTTTCGGATAGACGCTGACGTTGATCGACATAGGTCCCGACGTGCCCATGAACAGCGTATACCCGTCCGGCGGGGATTTCGCGACCATCTCCGCCCCGATGTTGCCGCCCGCGCCGGGCCGATTGTCCACGATCACCTGCTGTCCGAGTTTCTCACCAAGAGGCTGAGCGATCAGTCTGGCCAGCATGTCCGTCGGACCGCCCGCAGTCAATGCCACAACGAGGCGCACGGGTTTGGACGGATACGCTGCGGGCTGAGCGAAGGACAGGTTGGCCACGGCAAGCGACATGGCAAGTATGAGTCGATACATCATTTACTCCTCTTCAAAATTGAA
>JBFKCU010000358.1:0-3291 GCA_041620115.1 Burkholderiales bacterium
CCAGGCCTTCGCGCAGGTCGCCGTTACCGAGAGTTATGGGCGGCAGATACAGTTGCGTGATCAGCCACAGCCCGACCAGCACCAGTGCCGCATCGCCACGAGGCCCCTCGATGAATCCGCGGCTGCGGAGTTGCACGACTTCGTGGCCGAGCCGCTGCTGCGGAGAAAACAGCGGTGCGATCAGCGTGCCGAGCACGGCGCCGCCGCTGTTGACCAGCAAATCGACATGCGAGGCAAAACGCGCGGGCAGATACTGCTGGGCCGCCTCCAGCGTAAAACTGAGCGCAGTGCAGGCAATGACGGACAGCGCCACTGCAGTACGCATGCTCCAGCGGGCACACAGCGACAGTGTCAGCAGGAAACCCAGCGGCACATATGCGATAAAATTGAAGGCGATGTCTTCGGCGGTGATCCAGCGGGGCCACGCATCAAACAGGAAACTGCCGAAGGGCGAGGACAGCGTGCTCCAGTCGGTGAAGGGTTGCAGACTGGCATAGATGATCACCAGACTGTAAGCTGATGCCGCCATCCCGGCCAGCCGGTAACCGCGCGGCACGGACGTGAATTGAGATCCCGGTTGAGAGTCCAGCAACATCCATGAAATTTTACGATATCTTCAACGGCGATGCCGACGGTATCTGCGCGCTGCATCAACTGCGGCTGGAAACGCCGCGCGACGCCGAGCTGGTGACGGGGGTCAAACGCGACATCGAGCTCGTGGCGCGCGTCGATGCGCGCGCGGGCGACTGCCTGACTGTGCTCGACGTGTCGTTGCGCAGCAATGCGGCGGCGGTGCGGCGCGCGCTGGAACGCGGCGCTCAACTGCAGTATTTTGACCATCACGCCACCGGCGAGATTCCGCAACACCCGGCCTTTGAGGCGCATGTCGATACGGCCCCCGACGTGTGCACCAGCCTGCTGGTCGATCGCCACCTCTCAGGCAGGCACCGGTTGTGGGCGGTGGTCGCCGCTTTTGGCGACAATCTGGTGGAGTCGGCCATCCGCGCGGCCCAGCCGCTGGAACTCGATCACACGGAACTCGCGCGCCTGCATGAGCTGGGCGAGGCAATCAATTACAACGCCTACGGCGAAACCATCGACGATCTGCACTATCCGCCGGCGGATCTCTACCGCATCATCGCGCCCTATCGCGATCCGCGGCACTTCATGTTTGATGAACCGGTGTTTGATGTGCTGAAGCAGGCCGGCGCGGAAGACCTGGCGCGCGCCGAGGAGCTGCAACCGGAGTTCTCGAATGATCATGCGGCCCTGTACATACTGCCCGACGCGGCGTGGAGCCGGCGCGTCAATGGCGTGTTCGGCAACCGCCTCGCGCAGGCCGAACCGCAACGGGCCCATGCCGTGCTGGTGACCCGTGCTGATGGTTGTTACGCAGTCAGCGTGCGTGCGCCGCGCAACAATCCGCTGGGCGCCGATACCTTGTGTCTGGCGTTTGCCACCGGCGGCGGGCGACAGGCTGCTGCCGGCATTAACCGGCTGCCGCGCGATGAGCTCGTGCGGTTCATCGACGCGTTTCGCGGCGCCTACAAATAATTTAATAAAAACAATTACTTGCGTGCCGCCGTGCCGGCGCTTCCGGAATTGCCGGCCATCTTGAGCAGATCCATTTCGATCAGCGCGAACGCCGCGATCCACAACACGGCATCGTAGCCGTCGAACCACTCGCCCTGCGCGAACCAGGTCAATGCGACCGCGGCCAGCGCGCCGTACAGCGCGACGGATACGCCGGTGGTCCAGCGGGGAAATCGCGCGACCAGTACCGGCGCGCGCACTTCAAGCTCGAGTACGATGACGACGCCGATCCACAACCAGGCATTGATCGCATCCACCCACTCCCGCTCGCGCAGGTACGCCAGTGCCGCCACCGTGACGCCCGCGGCCGCAATCAGCCGCAGCAGGCCCAGCCCCGTGGCCCAGCGCGGGAGGTGCGTCAGCCGCGGCCAGCGGGTTTCGACTTCGAACAGCGCGAGCAAGGCGAACCAGGCCAGCGCGTCCACGCCTTCGGACAGGCGGCCCGCGGATGCGTAAATGGCCGCGTTGACGGCGAGCAGGACAAAGATCGCCGGTTTGATGTGTGTCGCCCGCAACATGACCGCACCCCGGTCGCGCGCAGTGTCAGGACGCGCGACTGTGGCGGGCAAAACGCGGCCACTGCGGCAGCAGCGAACCTGCGACCATGGCGGCGGCGCTGGCGAGCACGCCGGCGAGCTGCGGCGGCACCAGCGCATCGGGCAACGCGATTTCCAATGGCAGCCAGACGCAGAAGCCGGTCAGGATCGCGGCGAGCGCGCCCTGCGTGGTGGCACGGCGCCAGTACAAGCCGCACACCAGCGGTACAAAGGCGGCCACCAGCGTGACCTTGTACGCGCCGACGACCATCTGATAGATCGTCGCTTCGGTGTTCAGCGAAAACACCGTAACGATCACCGCAAAGCAGGCCACCACGACGCGCATGGTCCACAGCATTTCACGATCGGTGAACTCCTTCCGCAGGATGTGCTTGAGGATGTTTTCAGTGAACGTGACCGAAGGCGCGAGCAGGGTGCCGCTGGCCGTACTCATGACCGCGGAGAGCAGCGCGCCGAAGAATATGACCTGCGCCGCCAGCGGCGTTTCCTGCAGGATCAGCGTCGGCAGGATCAGTTGATGGTCTTTAGTCATCAGCTCGCCCACCATTTTCGGGTCGATCAGGAAGGCCGAGTAGGCGAGAAAGATCGGCACAAAGGCGAAGAAAAAATACAGGGTGCCGCCGAGCACCGAACCGTAGACGGCAATTTTCTCGGTGCGCGAGGAGTTGATGCGCTGGAACACATCCTGTTGCGGGATGGAGCCGAACATTACCGTGATCGCCGCAGCGATGAAGGCGAGCACGTCGCGGGTCTCGGGTTTGGGCCAGAACTCAAGTTTGCCGGCTGCGTCAGCGTGCGCGACCACGGCAGAGACGCCGCCGGCCTTGTCGGCGACGATCCAGGCGATGTAGAACAGGCCGGCGACTATGACCAGCATCTGTACGAAATTGGTCCATGCCACCGAATACATGCCGCCCCACAGCGTATAGATCAGCACGACCGCGGCGCCGATGATGATTCCCGTTTCCATGGAGACGGAACCGCCGGTGACGACATTGAACACCAGGCCGATGACGACGATTTGCGCCGAGAGCCAGCCGAGATAGGAGATGACGATGGCGACGCTGACCAGCACTTCGGCGACCGCGTTGTAACGCACGCGGTAATAATCGCCGATGGTCAGCAGGTTCATCCGGTAGAG
>JBFKCU010000359.1:0-3276 GCA_041620115.1 Burkholderiales bacterium
AGAACCCGCTGGAATGCGCATAATCGAAGCCGCCTTGCAGCGCGGGATCCTTATTGGTCTGAGTCAGGCCGCGGAAAATGTACTGGCTGTAGACGCCAATATTTCCGGACAGCGAATGCGGCGAGTCGGCCGCGGCGGCGATTGTCGGGGCGCAGGCGGCGGCGACCAGTCCTGCAATGAGGGTTTTCTTGAACATGTCTTTTCCTTTCAGTTTGGGCTCATGAGTAATAAAACTGCATGACTTCAAGAGCAGATACCGTGCCAGAAAAAAAATTGATATAAAACAATTGGTTAATAGGTTGACGCGAATAACCATAAAAGGCAGGCGCACCATATTGGTGCATCGCTCTAATCTGGTGCACCATCGGGTGGCATCACCGCCAGAATCTGGATTGGCGTGCGGCGGAGTCGGGAACAGGCCGAGCGAATTGTTAAACTTAGGGCCTACCGGGGGAGCCATGGATCAGAAACTGCTTGATGAAATCAACGACAAGGTCCGCGCAGCGCTGGCGCAGGGACCGATCGCCGATGTCGAGAAAAACCTGCGCGTCATGCTGGCCGGGATGTTCAGTCGCCTGGACCTGGTGCGACGTGACGAGTTTGATGTGCAACGCGAGGTGCTGGCGCGTACCCGGGCGAAGCTCGTTGAACTGGAGCGCAAGCTCGCCGCACTGGAAGCTGCAGCGAAAGCTCCGGATCGTTAAGCCGGCGCGCTGCGCCGATCGGTCACGCGTCGTCAGCCGCGATCCGCTCAGGGCCGTTAAGCCCTTGTTCCCTTACGCGGAAACGCCGAACTCACGTGTCTCTGGCCGTACTCTACAGTCGCGCCCTCTCGGGCATGGATGCCCCGCTGGTGACGGTCGAAGTGCACCTGGCCAATGGCCTGCCGAGTTTTACGATCGTCGGGTTGCCGGAAGCGGAAGTGAAGGAAGCCAAGGACCGGGTGCGCGCGGCGTTGCAGAATGCGCAGTTTGAGTTTCCGGCACGGCGGATTACAGTCAATCTGGCGCCGGCCGATCTGCCCAAGGAATCAGGGCGGTTCGATCTGCCGATTGCGCTGGGCATACTCGCAGCTTCGGGACAGATTCCGGACAAAGGACTGTCGCAATTCGAATTCGCTGGCGAACTGGCTTTGACCGGTGAACTGCGTCCGGTGCGGGGTGCGTTGGCCATGGCGCTGGCGGTCGCGCGCGATGCGCGTGAGTTCGTACTGCCGACCGCGAGCGCCGCGGAAGCGGCGTTGGCCGACCGCACCACGGTTTACGGGGCGGGCACGTTGAATGAGGTATGTGCGCACATGGCGGGACGCGGCGCGTTGGCGCGGACTGCGCCCTTTGAGACCGGCGACGAGTATCGCTATCCAGACCTGCTCGACATCAGGGGGCAGAGCCATGCGAAGCGCGCACTCGAGATCGCGGCGACCGGCGCCCACAGCCTGTTGATGGTCGGGCCGCCGGGCACCGGCAAGACCATGCTCGCGCAACGCCTGCCCGGACTGCTGCCACCGATGACCGAGCAGGAAGCCGTGGAGTCGGCCGCAATACAGTCGATCGGCTCGAACGGTTTTGACGCGACCGCGTGGAAACGGCGGCCGTATCGCGCGCCGCATCATACAGCGTCGGCGGTGGCGCTGGTTGGTGGCGGCGGCAATCCGCGGCCCGGCGAAATTTCCATGGCCATGCATGGGGTTCTGTTCCTTGACGAGCTGCCGGAATTTGACCGCAGGGTGCTTGAAGTGCTGCGTGAGCCGCTGGAGTCGGGGCGGATCACGATCTCGCGCGCTGCGCGCCAGGCGGATTTCCCGGCGCTGTTCCAGCTGGTGGCGGCGATGAATCCCTGTTCCTGCGGCTATCTGGGCCATTACAACGGCCGCTGCCGTTGCACGCCGGATCAGGTGGCACGGTATCGTTCGCGGATATCAGGGCCGCTGCTGGATCGTATTGATCTGCAAATCGAAGTCCCGACGCTGGCGCATGAGGACCTTGCACGCCATTCCGCCGGCGAGTCCACGGCCGCGGTGCGTGCTCGCGTGATTGCGGCGCGCGAATGCGCGCTGGCCCGGCAACGCCGGCCCAATGCGCTACTGAGTACACGCGAAATCGACCGCTGCTGCACACCGGATGTGCAGGGTGCAACGCTGCTCAAACAGGCGATTTCGCGGATGGGACTGTCAGCGCGCGCGTATCACCGGATCCTGAAAGTGGCGCGCACCATTGCTGATCTTGGCAGCGCGGAGACGGTCGCTGCAGCGCATGTCGCGGAGGCGATTCAGTATCGCAGAATGGACCGCGCGTAGTTCCGATAGTCGGAATGGACGCATCCAAAGTGATGCATGCCAGTGAAGGGTGCGTTGATCGGTGATACTGTGGGCGGAATTGTGGATCACGCATCTGCGTGTGCGCTTGTCTTAGGATTTGGTGACGCCGCGCGACAGCACTACCGTTCAAGTTGCACGTGGCGTAGCGGGTTTGGACTGAGCGGTGCTGCTTTCGGCGGCAAAATGCCCGCTGGCGCCGCGTTCACGATGATCCACGGTAGCCTGGACGATGCGGCACCGCTGGGTGGCCTTTTGTCATAATCGATAACCACCGCCCGGTGGCAAAGCAGCGTTCATCCAAACAGACAAGCCGGCCGGAGAAGAAACTCATGATGAACCGCAGTGTGGTCCGCCCCGTCGCGCTGGGCGACTGCTTCACGATCAACGACCATGAGCCATTGGTTGCCGGCACCGATGGTGCGCGAATTGTTCTCTCGGGAGCCGGCAATTCACACCAATTAATCGAGAACATTCAACTTCGCGCCGGCCACTCGTAGCTCATTCCCGGCTCAGGGACCTTGATTTCGCGCTTCCCTTTCACGCGAACCGTACATCACCAGCGTTGGGCAATGCGAGCTGATTGGGGAGGGGCATTAGGGTTGCCGCGGGTGAGTTAAGCCTGCGGTTCTGAGCTATGGCCTTGAACGGGCAGTCAACACCAAAGGTGCGAACGGAATACAGCCAGGCGCTCCTATCCGGAGATTTTCTGCAGTTCCGTTCTACTACTCACTCCAAAGAGAATGCCCCGCATCGGCGGGGCATTTTCGGACTTCATACCACTGACTTATCTACTGATCGGGAGGCGACACCTGTGTGAGTGAGTCGGGTAGGTGCTACGCGACGTGCTGTTTTCTGCGTCGTCCAACCCAACCCATGAGGCCGAGTCCTGCCGCCAGCATGGCGTAGATTTCCGGTTCCGGAACGGCAGTGATTACGCTTAATGTCCCACCGTAGGAGCC
>JBFKCU010000360.1:0-3273 GCA_041620115.1 Burkholderiales bacterium
CGGCATCCCGGACAGTGCGACCACCACGGTACCCAGCACGAGCACTACCACCGGCGCCGGGATCGTGCGCCATGCTTTGGGCCACAGTACGATCAGCAGCAGGCAGCTGATGCTCAGCGCAACCGCATGCCAGTTGATGGTGTGCAGCGCATTCCAGAGCACCACGATCTGCGCGAAGAAATCCGCGGGCAGCTCCCCGGTCGACAGGCCGAGGAAATCCTTGACCTGCGAGAGCAGGATCAGCACGGCAATGCCCTTGGTGAAACCGCTGATCACGGATACCGGGATAAAGCGGATCCAGGTGCCCATGCGCAGCAGCCCCATGGCGAGCAGCATCACGCCCGCCATCAGCGTACAGATCAGCAGGTTCGCGATGCCGTACTGGATGACAATGCCGTAGACGATGACGATGAAGGCGCCGGTCGGGCCGCCAATCTGCACGCGCGAGCCGCCCAGCGTGGAAATGATGAAACCGGCAATGACCGCGGTGAAGATGCCGGATTCGGGCGACATGCCCGAAGCGATGGCGAACGCGATGGCCAGCGGCAGTGCCAGTACGCCCACGGTGATGCCGGCCAGCAGGTCCTGACGCAGCCGCGCCGCGTTGTACTCGCCCAGCATCTCGAACAGTCGCGGTCGGAAAGGCGGGAGATTGAGCATGGACGATAGCGGTTCGGTGCGGGGAGCGATCAGTTCGTGCGGAACCTGCTGATCATGGTTTCATCGAGTTCGATGCCGAAGCCATGGCCGCCGGCAACGGTCATCATGCCGTCTTTTACCGCGGGACGATTGGTCCACATCTGTTGCCACACCGGGTCGCGCGCCGGATCGGCAAAGCACTCGGCATAGGTGCCGTGCGGAACTGCGGCGAGCAGGTGGCTTGCGATTTGCGCTTCCTCGTGGTGTGCCATCGCGACGCCGGCCGCGGCACAGAGCCCCGCGGCACGCAACCAGTCGGTGACCCCGCCGCCCTCCGAGGCGTCGTAATTGATCAGATCGACCGCCTGTGCGTCGATCAGGCGGCGAATGGCGTGACTGGTGACCTCGCTCTGTCCTGCCGTCACGGGTATGGCGATGCTCCGCCGCACCAGCGCCATCTGCGCCGCGTCATCCTGCCACTGGCAGGGCTCTTCAAACCAGCGGATGTTGTATGGCTCGATGAGGCGACCGAAGCGGATGGCGTCGGTCGCGCTCCAGCCGCGGTTGGCATCCACGCACAGGATGAAGTCATCGCCCGCAGCTTTGCGTGCGACGGCGACTCGCGCGGCGTCTTCCTCGGGTGACAGTCCGCCGACCTTGAACTTGCATCCGGCCATGCCGGCGTCCCGGTACGATTCGATTTCGCGTGCAATGTCGGCATGGGTCTTGCCGGGCATGTAATAGCCGCCGATGGAGATGACCGGAAGTGCATCGGTGTAGCCGCCGAGCAGTTCGCGTACCGATTTACCCAGGGCCTTGCCGGTCAGATCCCAGATCGCGCAGTCGACGCAGGCGATGGCCTCCAGCAGCAGTTTCTTGTCACTGGCGGTATGCGTCAGCGCGAACATCCGTGTCCAGGCGCGCTCCCGCTCGAATATACTTAATCCATTGATTATATTGAATAAATCATTATTTACCAGGCTGGCGATTTGGGCCCCATGCGCGCGGTTGTCGCCGTTGTAGACTTCGCTGACCAGGCCGTCGGCCGTGCGCAGGCGGGTAATCACTGTGGAACGCTTGAGCACGCTGTAGGTCGCGCCGCCAAAGTTGCGGCTCAATGGAATATCGACGGCGATGGCCTCGACTGCGGCGATGCGCATGCTGGTCCTTCAGATAAAGACGATGAGTGCGCCCAGTGCGGTGGCACCCGCAACGGCACCGGCAAAAATCCTGCGGTCGCGCTGCGACCATGGTGGTGCATGCATGACCGTGGTGGCGCCCCAGTTGCGCTCGGATTCGTCCTCGGCATCCAGCACCGCCGCATCGATGGAGTGGCGGCTGACGCCGAACGTCGCTGCGAAACTTTCGGGATTGGTGATCGCGCCGGTTTTCACCGCAAGGCGCATGGTCGCCGCCATCGAATCAAAACCTTTGGCCAGTCCGCGTGCGGGCAGGGTGTCTCCGGGCAGCGTCGTCGTTTCGGCATCATCGTCATCGGCACGCGATGCCGGCAGCGGGTCCATGAACAGATCCGCGGTGGATTCCGTCGTCATGTGGGCCACCGACGCGCGCGGCGGCACGGTGGTGGCCAGCGCCGGGCCCTGCTGGCGGCAGGCGCGCAGGTCGGAGGCGAGTTCGCTGATGCTGGCGTAACGGTCATCGGCGGCCTTGGCCAGGGCCTTGGCAATGATCAGATCGAGCACCGGCGGCAGCGTGGCATTGACCGACGTCGGCGGCGGCGGGGTGAAATTGACGATCTGAAACATCAGCGAGTTGACGTCGATGCCGTTGAACGGCGTCTGGCCGGTGATCATCTCGTAGAGGATCACACCCAGCGAGAAGGTGTCGGCACGGGCATCGGTACGCTTGCCCAGTACCTGTTCAGGCGACAGATAGCGTGGGGAACCCAGAACGACCCCGGTCTGGGTGCGCACGTCGGCCGTGCGCATGCGCGCAATGCCGAAGTCGGTGATTTTTACGCGGCCGTCACGCAGGATCATGATGTTGGCGGGTTTGATGTCGCGATGCACGACATCATGCTCATGGGCATAGGCCAGCCCGTCGGCAACCTGTGCCGCGATGTCGAGCGCGCGGTCCGCCGTGATCTCGTTGCCGGCGATCAGATCCCGCAGTTCGCGGCCTTCGAGGAACTCCATCGCCATGTAGGCGAGATCACCGCTGTGGCCGATGTCGTGGATGGTGACGATGTTGGGGTGATTCAGGCCGCCGGCCGCTCGGGCCTCGATGGTGAAACGTTTTTCGTAATGCTCCATCTCGCCGGGATCGACGCCCATATTGATGGTCTTGACGGCCACCGTGCGCTCGAGCATGGGATCGACGGCGCGATAGACCACGCCCATGGCGCCGCGCCCGATCTCAGCGACGACATCGTAACGCCCGATCTTGGTTGGCTGGGTCATTGTCAAAAGGTCAGCGGCCCCGGCTGACGCTGCGGAACACCGGTCCCCAGGACGGATGCCCGGCTTCCGCCGCCGTCAGGGTGAACTTGGGATCCGCACTCAGGGCGTTGTTGAATTCCTGCCGGCATTGGGGGGTGCGGTCGGTGACGCAATAAATGAAGGCAAGATACTTGTAGGCGCGCGCCTGGTCCGTCCTCTTGGCGAGGCCGTCGGC
>JBFKCU010000361.1:0-3256 GCA_041620115.1 Burkholderiales bacterium
TGCGCTTCGGCGAGAAATACAAGCAGTGGAATGCCGCCTTTGATGCCGGCCAATGTGCTGCGCTGGGCAAGCCCTATATCACCCTGCATGACGCGGACATCATTCATCCGCTGAAGGAAGTGGATGGCGCCGCGATGGCCTGGGCGACGACGACCGATCAGGTGGTGGAAATCCTGCAGTACGTGATCAGCAAGCGTTGAGCCGCTGTATTTTTGCCGTGAACCTTTAGAGGAGACTGGCGATGAAAACCCTGATTGCAGTGATCGGGCTGATGCTGCTGGCCGCGCCCGCCCTGGCGCAACGCAAGGCCTGTGATGAACTCAAGGCCGAAATCGAGGCCAAGGTCAAAGCCAACGGCGTGAAGGCGTTCACGCTGAGCATCGTCGCCAACGACGAGGTCAAGGACGAGAAGGTCGTCGGCAGTTGCGACGGCGGCACCAAGAAAATCACGCTGAAGATCGGCTGAGCGGCGCGCGCAGGCCGCAGGCGCCGCGCCATGACGCGCCGGCGCTGCGCGGCAGCGCTTTGGCAGCAGCGCGCTGAAGATTTATACTGGGTCTGGCGATGCAGGGAGCGTCGGGACGGCCATCAGGCAAGCACAACAATAACGCCGCCCCATGACCGAAAGGAGGAGTGTCATGGCTGAAAACAAGAACTGCAGGCAATGCGACACGCCGATGCGGCTGCAATTGATCAAGTCGATTGCCGGAGAAGAGGGCGTGCTGAAAATCTCGCTCACCGACTTCCCGGCGCTGGTCTGCGAGCGTGAGCACCGTCATTTCATCACGCCTGATTTTCCGATGCGGTTGCTCGAGCAGGTGGCGGGCAAGAACAAGACCGGACTTCCCGCAGGCGAAAAGAAGGGCCTGATTTTCAAGAAATTCCATTGCGGAAAATGCGGCGAACTGCTGACCGAGGAGAATCATTCCAAGCCGTTCGGCATCGAGGCCAAGCTGGCCGATGCGCCGCAGTTACGCGTTGAGCTGTCCGTGCCGGTGTATAAGTGCACCGCCTGCGGTCAGGAGCAGTTGCGTGACAGCGAGGAAATTCAGGGGCTGACGCCGGCGGCGCTGGCCCATGCCTTCCAGGGCGCGGGGCTGAAGCCGGAGGCCTGAAGCGCGGCCGTGGCATGCCCCGGGGCGCCGTACGGCTAATCGGCATCCAGTCCGTGCAGCGCAATGCCGGAAAAAGACGGCCAGGCACGCCAGGTTTTTTCGAGCAGCGGTAGCAGCTCGCGCAGGGTGGCGACATGGTCGCGAAAAGTGATGTTGCTGCCGGTCCAGCGGGTCGTGTGCGAATAGGAAAACGCATGGCCGGCGGGATTTTTCTGCGGCCGGTCGAGCATCAGCACCAGGGCGTGCTTCCCGTGCGGCACCAGCCACAGTTCCCCGTCCTCGCGGGGGCGGAACACGAGCATGGATTCATCGGGAATCGGGCCGCTTTCCAGGCCGATCCGCACGTGCCGCTGTGCACGCGTACCCCACGCCAGAAAAGGTTCGGCGAACTCCAGCAGTTGCCGATGGTCGGTGCGGTAATTCATCACCGTCACCACATCGATGATCGGCGCGAGATGATCGAGGAGGGTGCCGTTGCGGTAGCGCTGCCGGCCCCACCAGAATGGCACCGCAATATCGAGCGGCATTTGCGCGTGGTCGCGCACGGTCGAGAGCGTGCTCAGGTAGGCGGAGAGCCAACCTTCGATGTCGGCTGTGTAGCCGGAATTGAGATAGGGCTCGATATCGAGCTGGATGCCGGCGAGTCGTGCGCCGGCAGGGACATCCCGGTTGTAGGTGGCATAAGCGCGCGCACGGGCGGCATATCGGGCTTGCTCCTGCGGCAGCACGGCCCGAGGGTCACCGGCGACGACCCAGACGCGTATGCCTTTGACTGTCGCGCGCGCCACAAAGCGCATGAGTGCATCCGGCTCGGCCACGGCCAGCTGGTTTTCCAGCACTGGAACAGAGATGAACACCGTGTCGGCTGCGTTGGTCGCGAGCAAGTCCAGCAATCCTGCGGAATGTCGCTGCCAGGTTTCCGGTTGCCACACCCACAGCGCGCGGCGCGGCGCGGGTTGTACTGCAGGCAGTGGCTCCAGACGCAGTGAATCGATGTCCAGTTGCGCAGCGGACATCGGGCATTCGACCACCCAGGAGCGCCAGGTCGCGGCCTCCAGATGCGGTGGTAATTTGAATTCCTGAGCGGATTTGCCGGCGCCGATTGCACCCAGCACCAGGGGTTCGCCGCGCCGATCGTGCTCGGCATCGACGGCGCCGAAGCGGAAGCTGCCTTCGGCGTCGGCCGCGATCCTTAAAGCGAGCGAGGCGCCGGGCGGCAGCGTGTTTCCGCGGCCGGAGATCAGTGCGCCGGCGGGTGAATTTCCGGATGTGCATTCGATGGCGATACGGGATTGCGTATGCCTGACCGTTGCGCGGCCTTCGATGCCGAAAGGGGCGGACTGCAGGCGCGGGATGAGTTCTCCTCCGGGCAGGAGCGGTGCCGGTGTCGCGGGATAGCGCAACGGCACCACCTCGTGGGAGATAAATCCGGTATCTCCCTCAAGACCCTTCAATATGATGCCTTCCGCGAGCGCGGCGGCTTGTTCATGCGGGACGACCTTGATCCAGCGGACGCGTTCCTTGGCGACCGGGATTTCAGTCATTGCGCAATCCGGCAATTTCCTGTCTGCGGCGATGAGGGCAGTGGTTCCACCCGCGGGCCTGAGGAGTGTATCGAGCACCCTGACATCAGCCCGGAATGGCGTTTGATTACACAGCCCCACCCAGGCTGCGGCTGCGTCCGGTGCCAGGGCAACGAGGAGCCAGAGCAGGCGCGAAATCGGGATCATGGTCGCGCTGTGCTGACGTCGAACTCGAGTGTGACGCGGCCCGCAATCTGTTTCACGACCAGCGTGCGGTCGGGCCGCTGCTCGACCGTCAGCGCGGGGCTGGAACCGACAAAGCGGTAATTCTGCGGAACCTGCAGGGCGAGGTTGCCAACCGGTTGCGGTGCCTCGAGCCGCAACTGGCGGCGGGTACCGGAGCCCGTGACGCTCCAGACTACCCGATCGCGCGCTGTCCACCAGTCGCCGAACTCCCGCAGGGAACCGAACCAGGCGCGATCCTTGAGCGCCTGCACCAGGCCCTTCTGGAACTCCAGTTTGTGATCGAGAATATCCGGGTGGATCAGTACCACGAACAGCCCGCCGTAACGGCTGACACGGGAGGCCACGGCCAGCGCCTGCGGCAACCGGTCTCCA
>JBFKCU010000362.1:0-3254 GCA_041620115.1 Burkholderiales bacterium
CAGCGGCATGATCCTGTCCGCGGCGCTGCTGCTCGAATGGCTGGGCCTGCGCCACGGCAAGCCGGCGTATCAGCAGGCCTGCCAGGCGATACAGATGGCAGTGGACGCGGCGCTGGCGGATGCAAATGCCCGCACCGGCGACCTCGGCGGCAGGGGCAACACGCGGTCATTCGCCGACACCGTGGTGAAGCAGGTGCGCAATCCGAAAATGCAGGCCGTGGCAGCGGGCTTACCGTATAACGACAGCGACGAGGAGCAGATCATGAAAAGAATCATTATCAGTATTGCCCTGGCGGCGGTGGTCGCCGCGGCCGGCAGTGCGATCGCGGCAGACGCCTATCCGGTCAAGCCCATCCGTTTCCTGGTCGGCTATGCCCCCGGCGGCGGGACAGACACCATGGCGCGCACGGTGGCGGCGAAGCTGAGCGACAGCCTCGGCCAGCAGGTCATCGTCGACAACCGGCCGGGTGCCAATGCGAACCTGGCTGCGGAGATCGCCGCCAGGGCGACGCCCGACGGTTATACCGTGATGATGATTTCGGTGTCACACGCCATCAGCAGGTCGCTGTACAAGAAGCTCGGTTATGACCTGGTGCAGGACTTTGTGCCCCTGATCAACATTGCTTCGGTGCCGATGTTCGTCGTGGTGAATCCGAAATCAAACCAGAAGACCGTGGCGGAGCTCATCGCAGCAGCGAAATCGGGATCGATCAATTTTGCCTCTTCCGGCGACGGCAGCCCCGAGCATATTGCCGCGGAATTGTTAAAGAGCATGGCAAAGATCAACATGACGCACGTGCCCTACAAGGGTGGCGCACCGAATGCGCTGGCGCTGATTTCGGGCGAGGTGCAGGTCGGCTTCAATACGTCACCGGTGGCGGTGCCGCACATCAAGGCGGGGCGCATGAGGGCGCTGGCGGTGACCAGTGCGCAGCGTAATCCCGTGCTGCCTGATGTGCCGACGGTCGACGAGGCGGGGGTCAAGGGCTATGACATGCTCGTCTGGTATGGCGCGATCATGCCCAAAGGCACGCCGGCCGCGGCGGTCAACCGGCTCAATGCCGACATCAACAAGGCGCTGCAGCTGGCGGACGTCAAACAGCGGCTGGCCAGCCTGGGGGCGGATCCGCTCGGCGGCAGTGCGAAGAGTTTTGGCGATTACATCAATCTCGAATCGGCCAAATACGCCAAGGTGGTGCGCGACGGCGGACTGAAGCAGCAATAACGGTTGCTGCAGAAAAAAAGCCGGCGCATGCGCCGGCTTTTCTGTCTTGTTTCCATTCCGGAATTCTCAGCGCTTATTCTGCAAAAAACGCCTTGACGCGGTCCATCCAGGACTGCGCGCGCGGATTGTGGCGTCCGGTGTCCTTGCTACTGATGGCTTCGAATTCCTGCAGCAGTTCCTTCTGCCGTGCAGTGAGTTTGACCGGCGTTTCCACGACCACATGGCACATCAGGTCGCCGTGCGTGGTGGAGCGCACGCCCTTGATGCCCTTGCCGCGCAGCCGGAAGATTTTTCCGCTCTGGGTTTCCGCCGGGATCTTGATCTTGGCGTAACCGTCCAGCGTCGGTATCTCGATTTCACCGCCCAGCGCCGCAGTGGTAAAACTGACCGGCATTTCGCAGTGCAGGTCGTTGTGATCGCGCGTGAACACGCTGTGCTGCTTGATCTGGATGACCACGTAGAGGTCGCCCGAAGGCCCGCCGTTGACGCCGGCTTCACCTTCACCCGAGAGACGGATGCGGTCACCGTCATCAACGCCGGCCGGAATCTTGACCGCCAGCGTCTTGTGTTTCTTGACGCGGCCGCCACCCGAGCAGGTGCCGCAGGGATTGGCCACCATCTTGCCGGTGCCGTGGCAGCGCGGGCAGGTTTGCTGGATCGAGAAAAAGCCCTGCTGCATGCGCACCTGGCCGTGACCGCCGCAAGTGGTGCAGGTGGTCGGCTGGGTGCCGGGTTTGGCGCCGGTGCCGTGGCAGGTTTCGCATTCCTCCATCGCCGGAATGCGGATGCGGGTCTCGGTGCCGCGTGCAGCGTCTTCGAGCGAGACCTCCAGGTTGTAGCGCAGGTCGGCGCCGCGGAACACCGTGGAACGCTGGCGGCCGCCGCCGGCTGCACCGCCGAAAATATCGCCGAAAATGTCGCCGAAGGCGTCGGCAAAACCGCCCATGCCCGCACCGCCAGCGCCGGCCGCTGAAGGATCGACGCCGGCATGGCCGAACTGGTCGTAGGCGGCGCGCTTTTGCGCATCGGTCAGCACTTCATAGGCTTCCTTGGCTTCTTTGAAGTGTTCTTCCGCGTTGGGATTGTCCGGATTGCGGTCCGGGTGCCATTTCATGGCGAGCTTGCGGTACGCCTTCCTGAGGTCATCCTCAGAAGCGTCGCGATTCACGCCCAACACTTCGTAATAGTCTTTTTTTGCCATTTCTTCCCGTTACCCTGAATACGCCAGAGGCGCAGGGCGCGGAGGAGGGTTCCCCAGCACCGCTGCGCCCCGGCTACGGACGTCAGTAAGCTTACTTCTTGCCGTCTTTTACTTCCTCGAACTCGGCATCGACCACATCGCCGTCGTCTTTCTTGCCTGCGCCCTGTTGCCCGCCGCCGGCCTGTTGCCCGTCGCCGGCCGTCGCGCCTTCCTTGGCCTGCTGGTCCTTGTACATCTGCTCGGCCAACTTGTGCGCGGCCTGTGCGAGCGCCTGGGTCTTGGCTTCGATGTCGGCCTTGTCTTCGCCCTTGATCGCCGCCTCGGCGTCTTTCAACGCGGCTTCGATCTTGCCTTTTTCGTCGGCATCCACTTTGTCGCCATGTTCCGTCAGCGATTTCTTCACGCTGTGGATCATCGCGTCGCACTGGTTGCGGGCATCGACCAACTCACGCAGTTTCCGGTCTTCCTCGGCATTGGCTTCGGCGTCCTTGACCATGCGCTGGATTTCTTCTTCCGACAGACCCGAACTGGCCTGGATCTTGATCTTGTTCTCCTTGCCGGTGGCCTTGTCCTTGGCCGACACATGCAGGATGCCGTTGGCGTCGATGTCGAACGTGACCTCGACCTGGGGCATCCCGCGCGGGGCCGGCGGAATGTCGGTCAGGTTGAACTGGCCCAGCGACTTGTTCGCCTTGGACATCTCGCGCTCGCCCTGAAGCACGTGGATGGTCACCGCGCTCTGGTTGTCTTCGGCGGTCGAGAACACCTGCGACGCCTTGGTCGGGATCGTGGTGTTCTTCTGGATCAGCTTGGTCATCACGCCGCCCA
>JBFKCU010000363.1:0-3253 GCA_041620115.1 Burkholderiales bacterium
GCTGCGTTGTGGTCAAGACTGTCGGTGGCAAGACGCTTGCCGCAGCGCCATATCGCGAATATGGACAAGACAAGCAACGCGGCGATCGGCAAGTTTGACCGCAACCCGCAGGGACGGGACGATTCTTGCCGATGGCGTTATCGTCCCTTCGCTCATTTGCCTGCGGGCAAACCGCCCTCGGCGCGCCTCCCCCTGGACCAAACTCATCTTCGTCGCACTCATGAAATAATGGTTAACAGGCCCCGGTGTTCACGTAAAATACGGGCCGGTCGTTCCGGTCCTGAAAATTTCAGGCCAATCCGGATCAGACTGCAGTCCGCTCTTTATTGATTACTCGCTGTCCACTCACCGCCGCACACTGATTGCCGTTCATATGCATCCCATGCTCAACATCGCGGTCAAGGCCGCCCGCCGCGCCGGCGGCATCATCAACCGCGCCAGCCGGAATCTCGATGTCATTGCCGTCAGGGAAAAAGCCGCGAATGATTTCGTGTCGGACGTGGACCGCGAAGCCGAACAGGCCATTATCCGCACGCTGCGCGAAGCCTATCCGGCACACGCGATTTTAGCAGAGGAGTCCGGCGCCTCCGGTACCTCCGAATACCAGTGGATCATCGATCCGCTCGACGGCACCACCAACTTCCTGCATGGTTTTCCGCAATACGCGGTGTCGATCGCACTGCTGCACAAGGGCGTCATCGACCAGGCCGTGGTTTACGATCCGGGCCGCAACGACCTTTTTACCGCCACCAAGGGCCGCGGCGCCTATCTCAACGAATCACGGCTGCGCGTGAGCAAACGCGATCACCTGAAACCGAGCCTGATCGGCACCGGGTTCCCCTACCGGCAGCTGGAGCATCTGGACATCTACCTCGGCATGATGCGCGACATCATCAAGCACACGGCCGGCGTGCGCCGCCCAGGTTCCGCCGCCCTTGATCTCGCCTATGTCGCCGCCGGCCGGCTCGACGGCTTCTGGGAACTGGGCTTGAGCAAATGGGACATCGCCGCGGGTGCGCTGCTGATCACCGAAGCCGGCGGGCTGGTCGGTGACCTGCAGGGCAACGACGGTTATCTTGATAGCGGCAACATCGTCGCCGGCAACCCCAAGGTGTTCGCCCAGCTGCTGCCGCTGCTCGCACCACATCTGACACCGGCTCTGAAAAAAGCCTGATCAGGCTGGCGCCGCACGCACACCGGCAGAGATCGTGTCAGTCAATCCTCTTTCTTGACGGCAACCGTCCCGCTGCGGATATGCAGATCGCGCTGCGGGAACGGAATCTCGATCCCGTTCTGCTGAAACTTGTCGTAAATCGCAAAATTGAGCGCACTCACGAGCCTCCCCTTGCGCGTCACGCCGCTGGTCGTCCACACGCGCAGCTCCAGGTTGAGCGAACTGTCGCCGAACTCCATGAACCGCACCACCGGCGCCGGATCGGCGATCACGTCGGCTTCCGCTTCCGCCACCTCGAGCAGCAGCTTCTCCACCTTGCGCAGATCGCTGCCGTAGGCCACGCCGACCGCAACCTTCATGCGAACCTTGGCGTCATTGTATTTCCAGTTGACCACGTTCTCGGTAATGAACTTTGAATTCGGCACGATGATGTTGATGTTGTCATTGGTCAGCACCACCGTGCTGCGCGCGCCGATGTCAACGACGTCACCCTCGATATTGTCGACGACGATGCGGTCGCCGATCTTGATCGGACGCTCGAACATGATGATCAGCCCGCTGATGAAGTTGCTCACCACGTTCTGCAGACCGAAACCGACACCAATACCCACGGCACCGGCCAGCACGTTCAGCGTCGTCAGGTTGATCCCGGCCGTCTGCAGGATGATCAGCAGGCCCAGCAGCAGCACGACATAACGTGTCAGCGTCGCAATGGCCTGGCGCGCCCCCAGATCGAGCCGGGTGCGCGCCAGCACCCCGTGCGCCATCCAGTGCCGCAGCTTGCCCGCGACATAGAACAGCAGCACCACGAGAATGATGATGTAGGTGAGCGTCCACAGCGTAAACGGGCGGCCGCCCATTTCGAATATGGGTACTTCGAGCACCGCCTTGATCTTTTCCATCAAACTGTAGAATTCGCTCATCCGTATCCCCTGGTATCAGAATCTATCCGTCATGACCGTGCGCCGGCCAGCGCGCGCAACTCCCCGGCACGTGAAGACCGCAAGCGCTCCAGTGCCTGCAATGCCTCCTGCAACTCACCGGCGCGCCCGCTGCGCCACGCGGCACGCCCAAGTCCGAACCACGCATCGGCAAACTGCGGATCGATCGCCAGCGCCCGCCGGTATTCCGTCAGCGCCGGGGGATATCGCTGGGCATCCACATAAACATCCCCGAGCAGCTGATGGGTCAGTGCCGACTCGCGCACCACCCGCAACGCGCGCTCCAGCGTGTTCGCGGCGCTTTTCAGGTCGCCTGCGGCACGTTGTGCCTCGGCGAGGAAATGATAGGCCGTCACATCATCCGGCGCGAGGCGCACCATCTCACCGAAATAATCCGCCGCGCGCGGAAACTCGCGCAGCCGTGAATGGGCATAACCGCCGACCAGACGCCATTCCGGGCTGAACGGATCACGCGCGATATTCTCGTCGGCGAAACGCACCAGCCCGCGCCAGTCGCCGTCTTTTTCGAGCGCGATGATGCGCTCCCGATTGCCGCTCTCGACGCTTTCCAGGTGGCTCAGCAGCATCGACGCAGTGCCGTCTGGCACCATCGCGTTGAGCAGGATCTGCTGCGGTGTACAAGCGGCAATCAGCGCGACCAGCAGCATGGCTGCAGCGGTCCGGACCACGGTTCGGATCACGGCACCGGCACGTTGAGCAGGGTCCAATAAGCCTTGATCTGCTCGGCGGCTTCACAAAACTTGTCGAAATCAACCGGCTTGGCGATATAGGAGTTCGCCCCCCCGTCATAGGCGGCCTCGACGTCGCGCACAGCGGATGACGTGGTGAGCATGACCACCGGAATATGCGCCGACGCCGCGTGCGACCGCAGTTCCCTGAGCACCTCCAGCCCGTTGATCCGGGGCATATTGATATCGAGCAGGATCAACACCGGTTTGGGTTCTCCGGCCTCCCAGCGCGGGATCCATGCGAGCGCCTCCTCGCCGTCACGCGCGACCACAACCGGGTTGGTCAGCCGGCTGCGCTGGAACGCGCGCTGCGTCAGTTCGACATCCATCGGATTGTCATCGACCAGCAATATCGAGCGCATCAATGCGGAATCCCCAGAGAAAACACC
>JBFKCU010000364.1:0-3247 GCA_041620115.1 Burkholderiales bacterium
AAGCGGGAACTCAAGGCACAACATGCCGCCGGACGCACATTGCTGATGACCACGCACGCCCTGCAGGACGTGGCGGAAATGTGCAGCCGCATGGCAGTGGTGCATCGCGGGCAATTGCGATTCTGCGGGACACCCGCCGGATTTGTCGCGCAATACGGCGCCGCCGACCTGGAACAGGCCTATCTGGCGTGCATCACCGCGGGCTGAGGGCATGCCGCATCTTCTGCGGCTCCCTCTGACGGCAGCAATCTGGCACAATGCCCAATAATTTCAGCAGGTTAGAAAACACTCCACACGTGACCGAACAGGGCAAACCCGAACTGCTGATTGTTGACGACGATCCCGCGATCGCCGACACGCTCAGCTATGTTCTCGGCGACGACTTCAAAATCAGCACCGCGGAGTCGCGCCAGCACGCGCGCGCCCTGCTGCGCCAGCGCGACGCGCCGCCGCAACTCGCACTGATCGATCTCGGCCTGCCGCCGCGGCCACACCAACCCGACGAGGGGTTTCAGCTGATCACCGAACTGGTCGCGGCAGCGCCGGCGATGAAAATCATCGTGCTGTCCGGACAGAATGACGAGGCGAATGCCCGGCACGCCCGCACCCTGGGCGCCATCGATTTTGTCGCCAAGCCGGCGGAACCGGCACAACTGAAAGCGTTGCTGCAGCAGGCGCTGAACATCGCATCGGCCGAAACCGACAGCACTGCGTCCGGCCTGCTGGGCAAGAGCACGCCGATGCAGAAACTGCGGCAGCAGATCGCGCAATTCGCCGACGCCCCGTTCCCGGTACTGATTGAGGGTGAATCCGGCAGCGGCAAGGAACTGGTCGCGCAGGCCCTGCACAAGCAAAGCCGGCGCGCCGCCAAACCGTTTCTGGCGCTCAACTGCGCTGCGATCGCGCCGACCCTGGTCGAACCGACGCTGTTCGGCTATGCCAAGGGCGCTTTTACCGGCGCCACCACGGCGCGCTCGGGATATTTTGAGGATGCGGTCGATTCAACCCTGTTTCTCGATGAGATTGGCGAACTGCCGCTGGAGTTGCAGGCCAAACTGCTGCGCGTGCTCGAGAACGGCGAGTTCCAGCGCGTCGGCGAAACGCAGAGCCATGTGTCCAACGCGCGCGTGATCACCGCGACCAACCGCGACATGCGCAGCGAAATCCGCCACGGACACTTCCGCGCCGACCTCTACCATCGCCTGTCGGTGTTCACGATCAATGTCCCGCCTTTGCGCGAACTGGATGAGGACAAGCTGCTGCTGCTCGATCATTACCGACAGTTCTACGCGCAACAGATCGGCGCGCAGCCGGTGGAACTCAATGCAGAAGCCTTGCGTCTCTGGCGCAGCTACCCATTCCCGGGCAATGTCCGTGAATTGCGTAATGTCGTCATCCGCCTGTGCACCAAGTACGCCGGCACCCGAATATCGGCAGACCTGCTGCAAAGCGAATTCGACCGTGAAAGCCTGCCTCCCGGCGGCACCGGACCCGCGCTGTTGACGGATGAGGCCGCCCTGCTCGACATCGCACGGCGACAACTGGAAACCGACCCGGATTTCAATCTGGACGATGTGTTAAGACGCTGGGAACGCGGTTTTGTCGAGGCCGCTCTGGCGCTCAGCAACGGTAACCTGTCGCAGGCAGCAAAACGTCTGGGCGTGCACCGCACCACGCTTTACAGTCGCATGCAATCACGTGCAGATGCCAGCGAGGACAAATAACACATGTATTACGAACACTTCGGACTCTCCCAGGCGCCGTTCAAGATTACGCCGAACACGGATTTCTTTTTCGGCGGCGGCAACCGTGGCCCGATACTGGAAGCCTTGATCTATGCGATCACCCAGGGCGAAGGCATCGTCAAGGTCTCCGGTGAAGTGGGCAGCGACAAGACCATGCTCTGCAGCATGCTGCAGACCCGGTTGCCGGAACACGTCGAGACGATCTATCTGGCCAACCCGAGTGTGTCGCCCGAGGAAATCCTGCATGCGATCGCCTTTGAGCTTAATTTGCCCATTACACCGGCAGCGCCGCGTCTGCTGGTCATGCATGCCATTCAGGACCACTTGTTGAAACGGCATGCAGAAGGCAAACGCGTAGTGCTGTTCATCGAGGAATCGCAGGGCATGCCGATCGCCACACTTGAGGAAATCCGGCTGCTGTCCAATCTCGAAACCAAGTCCGACAAACTGCTGCAGATCGTGCTGTTCGGGCAGCCCGAACTCGACGAGAACCTGCAGCAAAACCAGATTCGCCAGCTGAAGGAGCGCATTACCCACAGTTTCCGGCTCGAACCGCTGAGCGCTCAGGAGACCCGCGAATACCTGATGTTCCGGATGCGCGCCGCCGGCTATCGTGGCCCCGACCTTTTTTCCGACGCCGTCGTGCGCGAAATCGCGCGTATTTCCGCCGGCCTGACCCGCCGCATCAATCTGATCGCCGACAAGGCCCTGCTCGCGGCATTTGCCGAAAATACGCACAGCATCCGGCAAAAACACGTCGATGCCGCCGTGCGCGACAGCGAGTTCGCCCAGCAGAAATTACCGCGGGCCGGTCGGTCACGGCTCGCCCTGGGCGCAATGCTGGTGATCGCGGGCATGGCCACTGGCGCCGGTCTGTATGCGTGGGTGGGCAGTCTGAACAAAAATACGGCTGCAACCCCGGCTCACACGCCAGAACCTGCCAAAGCAGCAGCTGCGGCGCCCCAACCAGACCCCGCCGAAAATAATAGTTCAAAAGAATCAATTACTTATAAGGGCACCTCAACAACGGCGCCGGCCCCAATACCCGACCCTGGCACGGCAACTCCTGCCGTAGCCACACCCCCGGCGGTGGCATCGGCCCCGGCAACCGTGGCGAAGACCGGCGTTGCTAACGTAACCGCCAGCGAGCAAACTTTACTCGAGCAACGGCTGGCCGCGACGGCGACTTGGCTGGCCACCGCCGCGCCACGAACCTATACCGTGCAGCTGTTCAGCGCAAAGGACGATGAACAGCTTAACCAACATCTCAAGTCTCTTGAAAATATCATTGAAATCAATAGTCTTTTTGTGTATCGTACGGTCGCAAATGGGGTCCCGGCGTTGAACGTGACTTTGGGTGGTTTCGAGAACAAGCGCGCGGCTAGCGACGCGATGGAGAAGCTACCAGGGTCCCTGAAGGTATATAAACCGCTGTTGCGTACTGTTCAGGGCATCAGGTCGGAGTTGGGCAACAAGTAGTCCGATGTGGTCGCTGGCGCCAA
>JBFKCU010000365.1:0-3247 GCA_041620115.1 Burkholderiales bacterium
CAAGAATCTGACCACGTTGGGCAAACCCGGACTGCAGGTCGCGGTGATTACGCGCCGACCGCAGGGTTACTTTATTACCCACGTGGAGGGCGCCAAATTTCCCGTGGTGAACGGAAAGACGATAGACGCTCAGGCGCAGCCGCTGCAGGACCACGACGTGATTGAACTGGCCGGCGTCAAAATGGAGTTCTTCATCAAGAAACAGCAGTAACCGGACAAAAAACTGCGCGGACCTTGACATCAACGTCGCCGAATCCGTGATCGGCCAGGGTCGGATGCAGTTTAGTGGCAGCAGTTGTCCCGTGGTCCGAGTGGATTTCACGGGCGGCAACCGGGGTCATCCGCAGGGGTGACAATAGCGCTGGAGGAACCTTCAATTCCGCCGGGCGCACGAACAGTCCTGTGCAGGCAGGGCGCGGCTTAGGAATATGAGTTGAAAAAGAATCTGCCACGCATCGCGATAGGGATGGCTATCGTGGTGCTGTTTCTAATGCATGCGATACACGTTTTTCGCGTGCCGCTGCTCGACAATCTTGAAGCGATTGTGTACGACACTCGGCTGCGTCTGACGATGCCGCGCACCGTCGATCCGCGGGTAGTGATACTTGATATTGACGAGAAAAGTCTGCAGGAGCGGGAGAAGGGAGGAGAGGGCCGCTGGCCATGGTCGCGCGACCGTCTTGCGCTGCTGCTCGATAAGCTCTTCGACACATACGGCATTGCAGTGGTCGGTTTCGACGTGGTCTTCGCGGAGCGCGATGAATCCTCGGGCATACGCGTGCTGGAGCAATTGGGGCAAAACCAGTTGAAGGGCGTCACCCAGTTTCACAGCGTGCTTGATCAGGTGCGCCCGCAACTGGAATACGACGACATTTTTGCGCGCAAGATGAAGGGGCGTGCTGTTGTTCTGGGGCATGTGTTTCTCAGTGATGCCCCCGAGTACGCGAGTAAAAAAGGCATGTTGCCGCCCCCGGTGCTCGCAGCCGGTGCGTTCGGCCAACGTAAAGTCGGGGTTACCGCCTGGTCGGGGTATACGGCGAATCTCGAGCAATTACAGCGTGCCGCCGCCAGCGCGGGACACATCAATCCCCTGCCCGATCTGGACGGCATTACCCGCCGGGTTCCCATGCTGATCGAGTATGACAAGGCTTATTACGAGCCGCTGTCGCTGGCCATGGTGCGCGCGGTCATCGGGCAGCCGCCGGTGGTTCCGGTGGTCAGCGAAGACGGCGGCTCCACGAATTACAGTGGGCTCGAATGGATCCGGACCGGACCATTTCAGATCCCGGTGGATGATCAGGCTGCCGCGCTCGTACCATACCGTGGCGCCAAAGGCAGCTTTCGTTATTTTTCGCTGGTTGACGTGTTGAACGAGAAAGTCCCGGTAGGGGCTTTGCGCGGCAAGATCGTGCTTGTCGGTACCACCGCGCCCGGATTGCTCGACCTGCGAGCGACGCCGGTGGATCCGGTCTATCCAGGAGTCGAGATTCACGCCAACCTCATTGCCGGAATACTCGACGGCAATATCAAGCAGCGTCCGCCGTATATCGTCGGCGCAGAGTTTGTGCTGCTGCTGCTGGCCGGAGTGGCACTGAGCCTGTTGCTGCCTTTACTGACGCCGTTCAAATCCATGCTGGTTACTGCGTTCGTTCTGGTGTTTGTGATCGGATCCAACCTTGCGGTTTTCCAGGCGGGCAACATCGTCCTGCCGCTGGCTTCCGGAATGCTCCTGATATTCGTATTGTTTACTTTCAATATGGCCTACGGATTTCTGGTCGAGGCGCGCGGCACGCGATTGATTACAGGGCTGTTTGGTCAATATGTGCCCCCGGAACTGGTTGAGGAAATGGCGCGCAATCCCGAACAGTTCAATATGCAGCCACGGGCGGAGGAACTTTCGGTTCTGTTTGCAGATGTGCGCGGGTTTACCACCATTTCGGAGAGCTTGAGCCCGGAGGACCTGTCGGCCTATATCAACGATTACCTGACCACCATGAGCCTGGTGATTCGTGAAGGCCACCGTGGCACGCTGGACAAGTACATCGGCGACGCAATAATGGCGTTCTGGGGCGCACCCATGGCGGATCCGAACCATGCGCAGCACGCGGTGAACGCGGCGCTCGATATGATGAAGCAGTCTGCGGTGCTCAACCGCAGATTCATTGAAAAAGGCTGGCCGCCGTTTGCGATTGGCATCGGCATCAACTCCGGGTTGATGCGTGTCGGCGACATGGGATCGCAGATCCGCAAGGCCTACACCGTGATGGGCGACGCAGTGAACCTCGGCTCCCGGCTCGAAGGCATTACCAAGCAATACGGCGCGGCCATCCTCATCGGCGAAAGCACCAAAGAGCGCATCAGCGGCATTGTTCTGCAGGAAATCGACCTGGTGCAGGTCAAAGGCAAGGATGAACCGGTTGCAATCTACGAGCCGCTGGGGCGCGAGGGCGAGGTGGAACAATCCCGGCTCGACGAACTCAAACTCTGGGTTCAGGCATTGCGGTATTACCGCGCACAGGAATGGGACAAGGCCGAATTGCAGCTGATCAACCTGAAAAAAGTTGCTCCGAATGCGCATCTCTACGACGTGTTTCTGGAGCGCGTGGCCGCGCTTCGCGCCGATCCGCCGGGACCGGAGTGGAACGGCGTGCACAAGTTCGACACGAAATGATGCGCTTGCGTATACCCGACTGCGATGGTGGGGATTGGTGTGCACTGTTGCTGTTGCCGGATGGACATGTGCCGGTCGAGGCCGCCACTAAGGGTGGCGAAATTGGTAAATATATGAATAATATCAACAGCTTATTTTGCCATCGGATTTATGCGCTCAGATGCCATGCGTGAACTCATGTTCACCATGACACATGGATGTGGGGGGCTGGCCGCTGAACGGGCTAAACTGCAAGCGGATCCGGACGTTTATGTGACACACTTCAGCTTAAGTAAAGCAGAACTCACGCTGGGGAAAATTAAGGTTCGGACGTCGCAGCGCCGCTGGCGGATGCCGCGACAGTCCAGTGCCCCAGGTTTTGAGTCGGATGCAGCCCTGCGGGGCGCGCATTCACCAGCAGTTCAGTAGTATCGCAGTCACTGAAACAGAGAGGTGATCATGAGTACCGTACTCCAGAGCAAGCCGGTACCCGCCGACAATCTGGCTGACAAACTGAATTTTCAGCAGAAATTGCAGGCGGTTACCAACAAAATTCATGCGACCAAGAATATCGACGAAATCATTCTCGAGTTGTCG
>JBFKCU010000366.1:0-3230 GCA_041620115.1 Burkholderiales bacterium
CCTGCCGCTGGAAGAGAGCGAAGCGCTGCTTGACCAGTTGTGGGCGCATGCCGCGCGGCCGGAGTTTGTCTGGGGCCACGAATGGCAGACCGGTGACACGCTGATCTGGGACAACCGCTGCCTGAATCACCGTCGCGATGCTTTTGATCCCGCCGCGCGGCGCATGATGCATCGCGTGCAGATCCGCGGCGAGCGCCCGGCATGAACAAAAAGTTAAATAAAAACAATAAGATATAGGTTTCCCCGATTTGATTCAGTGGTACGCCGGTAAGTCGGCGTTGACACCTGAGGGGATACTGGTATGCTGGACATACCAGTAGACCAAACTAGTTATGGAACTTATCAAACGGCTCCCCGGCGGGGAGCAAAGCATCGCCAAGCGCACGATCAAGGACCAAGTGGCGGACAAGATCGCCTACATGATCCTAAGCGGGCTGCTACAGCCGGGAGACATGCTCCCGTCCGAGCGTGAATTGGCGAAGACACTGGCGGTATCGCGTGAAACCGTTCGTGGTGCCATCGCGGTACTGGGTACGCGCCGGATGATTGAGGTCTCGCAGGGCTCCCGTACGCGGGTGATCGGACCGGCAGGGCAAAGCCTGTATGAGTCGGTTTCAGCCTTGGGCGGGATGCGCAGCCGGAATCCCGAGGAGGTCGCGGAAGCGCGCGAAGTGGTGGAACTGCAGGTCATTCGCCTTGCGGCGCAAAGAATCAGTGACGCGGACATTGCGCGCCTGGAAGCGCTGCATGCCGATCAGCGCAATCTTCTGCTCGACCCGGTCGGATTCCAGATTTCCGATCACCAGTTTCACGCCATCATTTACAGCACCTGCGGAAACAGCCTGCTGAGCGATTTCGTCTCGGATATGTATGCCTACGCGCTTGACTACCGGCGCCAGGCGATGAAACGGCCGGGTGCCATTGCCAACAGCGTCAACGATCACGCGAAGATCGTCGCTGCATTGAAGACACGCGATCCGGAGCTTGCGGCTGCATCGATGAACACGCATCTGCAGCGCGTGCGCCAGACAACGTTGACCGAGATGGCCCACTGATTTCCTGCCTGATCGCCAATTAAACCATCAACCACAAGAAGACCGCTGTCTCCCGGCGGCTATTCGTCGTCGCTTCTGTTCAAAACATTATTAGAGGAAAACCAATGAACACGATTCTCAAAAAGCTGCCATGGATGCTCCTGATTGCCGCAATGCCCGTGTTTGCGCAGAGCTGGCCCAACAAGCCGATACGCATGCTGGTGGGATCTTCGCCGGGCGGCGGAACCGATGCCATGGCGCGAGCCGTTGCCGACAAGCTCGGGCCCGCGCTCAAGAACACGGTCATCGTTGAAAACCGGCCCGGGGCATCGAACACGATCGCAGCGGAAATCACCGCGAAATCCAACGACGGACACACCATGGTCATGGGCGTTTCGACCGCGCATGCCATCGCACCCCATCTGTTGAAGCTTTCGTATGACACGGAGCGCGACCTGGTACCGGTGATCCTGGTGGGCAGCGTGCCCAATGTTCTGGTCGTAACCAAGACCATGCCGGTTGAAAATGTCGCGGCGCTGGTCAAGCTGGCGAAGGCGCGCCCGGGACAGATCAACTATGCGTCGAGCGGTTCCGGAAGCACGCAGCACCTTGCGGCCGAGATCTTCAAGGAGAAAGCCGGAATCAACATGGTGCACATTCCCTACCGGGGGAGTGCGCCTGCACTCGTTGATCTGATCGCCGGGCATGTTCAGGTGAGTTTTGACACCATGGCTTCGGTGTACGGTCAGATCTCGGCAAACAAGGTGCGCGCGCTTGCGGTTGCCGCTGCGCAACGCAGTAAACTGATTGCCGATGTGCCTACGATGAAAGAAGCCGGTTTTCCCGGGGTGGAAGTGAGTGCCTGGTACGGCATTTACATGCCGGTCAATACGCCGCAGGCGGTGCAATCGCTCGTGCACACCGAGGTCACGCAACTGTTGACCCTGCCTGACACCCGCAAGCGCCTGGAAGCGATCGGTGCCGACCTGGGCAACATGACCCAGCAGCAGTTCATCCAGTTCAACAAGGACGAGTTTGCGCGCTACGGGGAGATCATTCGCAAGAACAAGATCACCGCGCAATGAACATTAAGCATGCAGAGGCCCGCCCGGTCGTCGCCCTTACGCTGGGCGACGCGGCGGGGATCGGTCCGGAGCTGATCGCCAAACTGGTGAATTCGTTCGCCGGTGCAGCGGCAGCGGCCAACGTCGTCATCGTCGGCGATCCGTGGCTGTGGCGTGAGGGGCAGAAGCTTGCAGGCACGAACATTCA
This sequence comes from Burkholderiales bacterium, assembly GCA_041620115.1. Classification (GTDB taxonomy): domain Bacteria; phylum Pseudomonadota; class Gammaproteobacteria; order Burkholderiales; family SG8-41. Next base: position 2,307 of record JBFKCU010000366.1, read on the forward strand.
TACGGTGCCTGTAGACGCCTTGAGTGAAGTGCGGGGACGCTCCGACGCGGACGCCCCGGCGTTTCTAGCTGTCAATACGGTCAGGGAAGGCAGCGTCATTCGCGCAACCGCGCAACCCGCATGCGGTGCTGCGGTGCTGAAAGTGCTGAATCTTTGCATGGATGCCGCCAAACGCAGCGAGATCGATGCGATCTGCTTTGCTCCACTCAACAAGCAGGCGATGAAGCAGGGCGGACTCAAGCACGAAGACGAACTGCATCACTTCGCGGAATATCTCGGAACCAAGAGCTACTTCTGCGAATTCAATACCCTCGGTGATCTGTGGACGTGCCGCGTGTCCTCGCACATTCCGCTGAAAGACGCGGCTGGCGTGCTCAGCAAGGCGCGCATCAAGGACGCGGCGCGCCTGATCCATGAGGCTTTGCTCGACAGTGGCATTGCCGCGCCGCGCATCGCCGTTGCGGCGTTCAATCCGCATGGCGGCGATGGCGGTACCTGCGGGCGCGAGGAGGTGGAAATCATCGAGCCCGCGGTGCGGGAACTTGCAGCGGAGCAATTACCGGTTGCCGGGCCGTTCCCCGCGGACACCATATTTCTGAGGGCGCGCGATGGCCAGTACCATGCGATTGTGACCATGTATCACGATCAGGGGCAGATCGCGATCAAACTGCTCGGGTTCGAGAAGGGCGTAACGGTGCAAGGTGGATTGCCCGTGGCCATCACGACACCGGCGCACGGCACGGCGTATGACATAGCAGGCAAGGGGATTGCGAACGTCGGCGCCATGCGGGCCGCCTTTGATATCGCCTGTCGCATGGGGCAAGCGAAACGGTTGAAAAGCACGAATGCCTGACAGGAAGAGTTTTCGATGAAGATCAAATCAGTAACAGCAAAGGTTTACGAGTGGCAGGGGAAGACGGTTCC
>JBFKCU010000367.1:0-3218 GCA_041620115.1 Burkholderiales bacterium
GTACCGGAGGCGGCACCGCGGGGCTGGTGCGCGGGGTAACCTCTGTGGCCGGTTTACGGACGACCGGCGCTGGAGGCGCGATTTCCTCCGCAGAACGCGTCAGGCGCAGGGCCACGGCTGCGACAAGGATTAGCGCCACGGTCAGTCCCGTGACCAGCGGCGGGCGGCGCATCAGCTGCGCCCGCGCGGTGCTCGCGGCGGCGTCAATTTTCCGCAGTGCGGCCCCGGCGTGCTTTGCGGCGACCCCGGGGTTCTTGCGCGGCGCCCGCTCCGGCGCCGGGGCTTTACCCAGCGCATACACTTCGTGCTCACGCACGTGCTTGTCGGTGCGTGCACCTTCGAATTTGAACAAATGCGCGTAGTCCGGTGACAGTGCCGATACCACCTCGTAGTACGAGCGCGATGCCAGCACCTGATCGGCGTCGGCAAAGCTCATGATGCGCTGGGCGACATTGATGCCGTCACCGATGATGTTGGGCTGGCCGTTGATGTCCTTGACCAGCCGGACCGGGCCGAGATTGATGCCGATGCGCAAACTCAGCGCCTCATTATTCGATGCACCCTTGCCGGCGGCGAGCGTGTCGCGCAGCGCGAGTCCGAGAAACAGGCCATCCTCAGGATCACCGAGAAAGCTGATCGCAGCCCCGTCGCCGGTATCAAGGATGATGCGGTCATTCTCCGGCACGTCGGCAAGCGCTTCCGACAGCAGCGCGTTGAATGTCTCCTTGATGCGCATCTGGTCCGCCACCGATTTCTTCGAATAACCGATGATGTCGATGAAAACGACGCTGCAGATGACGGTGCGGTTGCCGCGGGCGGCCATGGTGGTTTTTGCCGGTCTTCCGTTATTTGATGCGCATGCCGGGCTGTGCCCCGGAATCCGGCGACAGCAGGTAGAGGCCAGGCGCATCGCCGCTCGCGGCGAGCACCATGCCCTCGGACATGCCGAATTTCATCTTGCGCGGCGCGAGATTGGCCACCATTACCGTCAGCCGGCCTTTGAGTTGTTCCGGATCATAAGCCGCCTTGATGCCGGCGAACACCTGTCTGGTGCCGAGTTCGCCCACTTCCAGCGACAGCTTCAGCAGCTTGTCGGCGCCTTCCACATGTTCGGCGTTGGCGATTTTGGCGACGCGCAGATCGATTTTCGTGAAATCGTCGATCGTGATCGTGCTCGGTTGCGTTGCGGCTTCCACGGCGTTCTCCTGATGCTGTGCATGGCGCTGCTGCGAGTGCGGCGCCGGGGTTGCGGGTTTGAGGCTTTCCTTGTTCGCGGCGACCAGTGCGGCGATTTGTTTGGGGTCGACGCGGGTCATCAGGTGTTTGTAGTCGTTGATCCTGTGTCCGGCAGGCAGCCATGCGCTCGCATCGGACCAGCGCAGCGGCTGCACATTCAACAGGCTTTCAACCTGCGTTGCAAGAGCAGGCAGCACGGGTTTCAGGTAAATCGTGAGCAATCTGAAGATATTGATGGCGTCCGAGCAGCATTGGTGTAACTCGGATTCCTTGCCGGCCTGTTTCGCCAGTTCCCAGGGTTTGACCCGGTCAATGTAGGCGTTCGCATGATCCGTATGCAGCATGATTTCGCGCAATGCCTTGCCGTACTCGCGCGCCTCATAACAACGTGCAATTTCCGTTGCAGCCGCTTGCAGGTTGCCGAGCAGCGGGCTCTGGGCGACGCCGGCGAGATTGCCGTTGAATTTCCTTGCAATGAAGCCGGCACAGCGACTGGCAATGTTGACGTACTTGCCGACGATATCGCTGTTCACCCGCGCGACGAAGTCATCGAGGTTCATGTCGATGTCTTCCATGGTCGAATTCAGTTTGGCGGCGTAGTAATAACGCAGCCATTCCGGATTCAGGCCCTGCTGGATGTAGCTCTCGCCGGTGATGAATGTGCCGCGCGACTTCGACATCTTTTCGCCGTTGACCGTGAGGAAGCCGTGCGCGAAAACCTTCGACGGCGTACGGTAGCCGGCGTGCTTGAGCATCGCCGGCCAGAACAGCGCATGGAAATAGAGGATGTCCTTGCCGATGAAATGCACCAGTTCGGTATCGCCGCCCGGCCTGAGAAAGGCATCGGCATCGATAACGGTTCCTTTAACCCGTTGTTTTTTAACGTAATTAATGAAACTGCCAAAGTAGCCGACCGGCGCGTCCAGCCACACGTAAAAGAATTTCCGGCCGTCGGTGCCCGGAATCGGGAAGCCGAAATAGGGTGCGTCGCGGGAGATATCCCAGTCGGAGAGTTTGGCCTCGCCGGCGTCGCCCAGCCATTCCTTCATCTTGTTGGCGGCCTCGGGCTGCAGATGTTCTGCGCCCTGGGTGTAGCCGCGCAGGAATGCTTCGCAGCGCGGGTCGGAAAGCTTGAAGAAAAAGTGTTCTGACGCCTTGCGCACGGGGGCGGCGCCGGACACGGTGGAATACGGACTTTTCAGATCAGTGGGCGCGTAGGTGGCACCGCAGACTTCGCAGGAATCACCGTACTGGTCCTTCGCGCCGCATTTCGGGCACTCGCCCTTGATGTAGCGGTCGGGCAGGAACATGTTCTTGACCGGGTCATAGAACTGCTCGACCGAACGTGTGGCAATCAGGTCCGCGGCTTTGAGTTTGCCGTAGATGTCGCCGCACAGCGCCTCGTTCTCGGGCGAATCGGTGGTGTAGTAGTTGTCGAAGCTCACGCCGAAGCTGTCGAAGTCGCGCTTGTGCTCATGCCATACGCGGTCGATGAGTTGCTTGGGTGTGATGCCCTCGGCATCGGCGCGCAGCATGATCGGCGTGCCGTGAGTGTCGTCGGCGCCGACATAGTGCACTTCGTGTCCCTGCATGCGCTGGAATCGCACCCAGATGTCGGTCTGTATGTATTCGACCAGATGGCCCAGGTGGATGGCGCCATTGGCGTACGGCAGCGCAGACGTGACCAGGATGCGGCGTTGTGACATGGGTGAGGGCGACAGGCGTAGCTAAAGGATTGAATTGTAACAAACTATCCGGATTCTCCAGGGTTTCTGCAGAGGGGAGCGTGGACTCGATCACGCATTGCGGAAAAAACCTTTGCCCGCATGGGGTTGTGGTGGTCTGAGGGGGGGTATCTCGTTACAATCGCGGCCTCGACACGCAATCCGAACGGAACCCGAACCATGGCCGCTACCCCGATTACCGAGCAGGACGTCCAGTCTGCGCTGAAGCAACTGACGGATCCCAACACGCACACGGAC
>JBFKCU010000368.1:0-3201 GCA_041620115.1 Burkholderiales bacterium
CGGCAGATCCAGTGGCGCGATGCCGAGCACGTAACGCTCCTGTGCGTCGTAACACCACAGTTGCATCGGCGACATGCCCGGCTCTTCGCTGGGTACATCGCGCAGCTCGAAGACGCCGCCGCGATGTGCTGTATGCACCAGTTCCGGCAGCGCGTTCGACAGGCCGCCGGCACCGACATCATGAATCGACAGGATCGGATTGGCATCGCCCAACCCCCAGCAGCGGTCGATGACCTCCTGCGCGCGGCGCTCAATCTCCGGATTGCCGCGCTGCACCGAATCAAAATCCAGGTCTTCCTGGTTGGTGCCCGTATCCATGCTCGACGCCGCGCCACCGCCGAGTCCGATCAGCATGCCGGGACCACCCAGCTGGATCAGCAGCGCACCCTCGGGCAGCGCCTTTTTCGCGGTATGTTGCGCAGCGATGTTGCCGAGGCCGCCCGCGACCATGATCGGCTTGTGATAACCGCGCACCTCGTTGCCCACGCGTACTTCATAGCTGCGGAAGTAGCCGGCCAGATTCGGCCGGCCGAATTCGTTGTTGAATGCGGCGCCGCCGATCGGGCCTTCGAGCATGATCTGCAGTGCCGAGGCAATCCGTCCCGGCTTGCCCACGGGATTCGCTTCCCAGGGTTGTTCAAAGCCGGGAATACGCAGATTGGAAACCGAGAAGCCGGTCAGGCCGGCCTTGGGTTTCGCACCCCGGCCGGTGGCTCCTTCATCACGAATCTCGCCGCCGGAACCCGTGGCCGCGCCGGGAAACGGCGATATGGCAGTGGGATGGTTATGGGTTTCGACTTTCATCAGGATATGCGTGAGCTCATCCCGGTAGCCGTACGACTGATCCATCCCCGGATAGAAACGCTCGACCGCCGCGCCTTCGATCACTGACGAATTGTCGGAATACGCGACCACCGTACCCTGCGGATGCTTGGCGTGCGTAGTGCGGATCATGCCGAACAGCGAACGCTCCTGCGCTTCACCGTCAACGACCCAGTCGGCATTGAATATCTTGTGCCGGCAGTGTTCGGAGTTCGCCTGCGCGAACATCATCAGTTCGACGTCAGTCGGGTTGCGCCCCATGCGCGCATAGTTGTCGAGCAGGTAATCGATTTCGTCAGCAGACAGCGCAAGGCCCATACCGGCGTTGGCCCGCACCAGCGCGTCGCGTCCGCCGCCCAGCACATCGACACTCACCATCGGTCTGGGGTCGACGCGGCGAAACAGCGCTTCGGCCTCGTCAAAGGCATCCAGCACCGACTCGGTCATGCGGTCATGCACATGCGGCAGCAGCGCCGTGCGCTCTGCGGCCGACAGCGGCCGGCCCTCGCGCGTGCACCACCACGCGATGCCGCGCTCGATGCGCTCGACCGACGGCAGCGCGCAATGCCGCGCGATGTCTGTGGCCTTGGATGACCACGGTGAAATCGTGCCCAGCCGCGGCGTGACCAGCAGCAGCGTGCCGTCCTGCGCCACCGGCGCGGCGGCGGGGCCGTAACGCAGCACACGCTCCAATTGCTGCAGAACCGCGTCGTCTGGCGCCCGCTGCAGGCTGATGAAATGCCAGTATTCGGCAGTGATCTGCAGACCGGGAACGTCGGAGGCGACCGCCTCGAGAAGTTTTTTCCTGCGAAATGCAGAGAGGGCGTCACGCCCTCTCAGGCGTAGGAAATGCGGCATGATGAAAGGCTGTTCGGAAAGCGCAATTTTACCCGAACCTGCCCCGTTACGCAGAGCACATGCGTTAAACTTGCCGCCATCATGAACATGCCGCATGCCGCTCCCATACTGCTGACTGCCGATCTGCGCAATGTCGAACAGGCTGCACTTGCCGCCCCACGCCCCGCTCCGCTGATGGCACGTGCCGGCCTCGCCGCCGCGGAATTCGCGCGCACGCTCGCCGGGGACAGCGGCAAACCAGTGCTGATCATCGCCGGGCCCGGCAACAACGGCGGCGACGCGCTGGTCGCTGCCCGGCATCTGCAGCAATGGTGGTTCAAGGTCACCGTTGTGTGTGCTGCGGATCCCGACGCTTATTCCGGCGATGCCGCGGCAGCGCTGCACGACTGGCGCAAGGCCGGGGGCGACATCGTCAGGTCACTGCCGGTGCAGCAGGACTGGGCGCTGATCATCGATGGACTGTTCGGCATCGGCCTGAAGCGCCCGCTCGACGGCGACTATGCGGCGCTGGTGGATGCGATCAACGCCATGCATGCACCGGTACTGGCGCTGGATGTCCCCAGCGGACTGGACGCCGAAACCGGCCGCACCATGGGCGTCGCCGTGCAGGCGGACCATACGATCACTTTCATCGCGCTGAAGCCGGGCCTGCTGACGCTGGACGGCCCCGATCACTGCGGCGGCATCCGGGTCACGGATCTGGGCCTGGCGACCGCGGTCGCGGATGCGCCGCATGGCGTCATCATCGGCGCCGGTGTGCTCACCCATTTGCTGCCACCGCGGCCGCACAACAGCCATAAAGGCACATACGGCAGCGCCGGCATCATCGGTGGCGCGCCGGGCATGAGTGGTGCCGCGTTGCTCGCCGGGCGCGCTGCGCTGAAATGCGGCGCCGGCCGCGTTTACGCCGGCATGGTCGCCAATGACCTGCCCATGTTTGATCAGCTGCAACCGGAACTGATGCTGCGTCCGGCCGATGGCGTGCTGCGCCTGGACCACCTGACGGCGCTGGCCGTCGGCCCGGGACTCGGCAATTCGCCGGATGCGGCCGAATATCTGGACTGGGCGCTGGAGACCACTGCCCCTTTGCTGCTTGATGCCGACGCGCTGAATCTGATTGCGCTTACGGAATCATTAAAAGTTCAATTAAAGCAACGGGTTAAACAAACCATCCTGACCCCCCATCCGGCCGAGGCCGCACGCCTGCTCGGCTGTAGCACCGACGCCGTACAGCAGGATCGCGTCGCTGCAGCACTGAAACTGGCCCGCGAAACCAACGCCGGCGTGGTGCTCAAAGGCGCCGGCAGCATCTGTGCCTGGCCCGACGGCCACTGGGCCATTAATACCTCGGGCAATCCGGGCATGGCCAGTGCCGGCATGGGCGACGTGCTCACCGGCATCATCACCGCGCTGCTCGCGCAGGGCGTGGATGAACGCCATGCGCTGACCGCCGGCGTGTATCTGCACGGCGCGGCGGCGGACCGATGTGTCGCCGACGGCGCAGGCCCCATCGGTCTGACC
>JBFKCU010000369.1:0-3188 GCA_041620115.1 Burkholderiales bacterium
ACCGGTGAGATTGAATTGTTCCCGCAACAGCATCAGCAGCGTAGTTTCCGGCGGCACGGATGCGCTGCGGACTTCGCCATTGACCGTCAATGTCACGTCGCTCATCTGGGTTGATCTCCGCTCTTGGTTTCGGCCAGCGCAACCGCACCGGCCAGTGCACGCCGGGTCAGCACGGCGATCAGGTCGCGGCGGTATTCCGCCGAAGCGCGAAAATCGCTGATCGGTTTCGCATCGGCCACGGCCAGGCGAGCGGCCTCAGCCATGGCTTCGGCGGTCACAGCGCGCCCCTCGAGCCAGGCTTCAGCGCCGGTGGCACGAATGACGGTCGGCGCCACCGCGCCCAGGGCGATGCGTGGCGCAAGAAATACATTCTCTTTCCTGTCGATGCGCAGGCTGGCGGCAACGTTGACCAGCGCAAGCGCCTGTCCTTTGCGCAAACCGAATTTGATGAAATGCGCGGGCTTGCCCAGGTTCTGCTTCGGTATGACGATCCCGGTAAGCAGTTCGCCGGGCTTCAGGGCCGTTTGACGCGGCCCGCGGAAAAACTCGATCAGCGGCAGTTCACGGCGGCCGTCAGGCCCGGCGATGGTTACCGTTGCATCGAGGGCGACCAGCGTGGGGCCGCTGTCCATCGACGGGACGGCGGTGACCAGATTGCCACCGAGTGTGCCCAGATTCCTGGTCTGTACCGCACCGATCGTATGCGCCGCCTCGACCAGTGCGGGGAACAGGTCTCGCATCAGCGGCGAGCGCATGATCTCGGTGTGGGTGACCAGCGCGCCGATGCTGAGACCGGCGGGAGTCAGTTCGATCTGCCGCATGTCCGCGGCACGGGAAATATCGACCACGACCCGCGGCGGACGGGCCGCTGACTTCAGTTCGACCAGCAGGTCCGTCCCGCCCGCAAGCACCTTCGTGCCCGGGCCGTGCTCGAGCAGCAGTGCCGCAGCGTGCAGGGAATCTTTTGCACTGAAAAGTTCAAACGCCCGCATCGGTCATCTCCACAATCACCGCGTGTACGCCAAACCAGCGATGTGTATGGATTTTTGCGAATTACGGGCCGTTTGCGGTTGATACAGATCAAGGATACAGAGATGAACGATGAAGAGGCTTCGCTGCGCACGGGCGACCCGTGTGCGCAAGAGCGTTGATCACGCCCGGTCATCAGGGATGACCCGGTGCCGTCATCGTAATCAACCGGAAGCCACTGCTTGAGTACCGATGACCACAGCCATCAAGATCATGCGGATAAATGCAAGCCGTTGTTTTTATTGACTATTGTTTTGCGGCCGCAAGCTTCCCGTCGACGGCATCCTGCGCCGCCGCCAGCTTGGTCTTGAACAGCCAGTTGCGATAATCATCCATGTCGCCGTCGAAGGGCTGCAACTCGCCGTCGGCGACGATCAGGAACTGGTCGGTGGTCGCACGCAGCAGGTGGCGGTCATGCGACACCAGCACCAGCGTGCCTTCGAACTGCGCCAGCGCCACGGTCAGCGCCTCGCGCGTTTCCAGATCCAGATGGTTGGTCGGCTCGTCGAGCAGCAATAGGTTGGGCCGCTGCCACACGATCATCGCCAGTGCGAGCCGTGCCTTCTCGCCGCCGGAGAAATGGGCGATTGAGTTCAGCGCCATTTCGCCGGGAAAATTGAAGCCGCCGAGAAACCCGCGCAGTTCCTGCTCACGGGTACGCGGCGCAATGCGCGACAGGTGCCACAATGGCGACTCGTCGTCGCGCAGCATCTCCACCTGGTGCTGGGCAAAATAGCCGATCGCGATGCCCTTATTGAAGGTGGCATCACCTTTCAGCGGCGGCAGTTCACCCGCGATGGTCTTGATCAGCGTCGACTTGCCCGCCCCGTTGATGCCCAGCAGGCCATAACGCTGGCCGCTTTGCAGCGAAAACTTGATGTTGCGCACGACGACCTTGTCCGCAGCACCGTCCAGGGTCTCGGCGCGGTATCCGGCGTCCACACCCTCGAGCACCAGCAGCGGATCGGGCGCGCGCAAGGGTTCGCGGAATTCGAACTGGAACGGTGCCGACACATGCAGTGGCGCCAGATCCTCCATTTTCGCCAGCATTTTCATGCGGCTCTGCGCCTGGCGTGCCTTGCTCGCCTGCGCCTTGAAACGGTTGATGAACGACTCGAGGTGGGCACGCTCGCGCTGCTGTTTCTCCATCATGCCGGCCACCAGCACGATGGCGGCGGCGCGCTGCCGCTCGAAGTCAGAGTAATGCCCGGCGTAACGCTTGAGTTTCTTGTTGTCGATATGCACGATGACATTGACCACGCCGTCGAGAAAATCGCGGTCGTGCGACACGATCACCAGCGTGCCCGGGTAGCGATGCAGCCATTCCTCGACCCAGATGATCGCGTCGAGGTCCAGGTGGTTGGTGGGTTCGTCGAGCAGCAGCAGGTCCGACGGACACATCAGCGCCTGCGCCAGATTCAGGCGCATGCGCCAGCCACCGGAGAAACTCGCTACCGGCTGCGTCATCTGGTCATGCGTGAAGCCCAGGCCGTGGAGCAGGCGCTCGGCGCGTGAATTGACGGTCCAGGCATCGGCGTCAGCCAGTTCGGCATAGATCTCGCCGATGCGTTCACCTTCGTCGGCGGCCTCGGCGGCGGCAAGTTCGCGCTCGAGCCGGCGCAGCGTGGTGTCGCCGTCAATCGCGTAATCGATCGCCGCGCGGTCCAGTGCGGGTGTTTCCTGCGCCACGTGCGCCACGCGCCAGCGCGCCGGATAATCCACATCACCCTGGTCGGCGTGCAATTCTCCACGCAGCATCGCGAAAATGCTCGACTTGCCGGTGCCGTTGGCGCCGATCAAACCGATCTTGTCGCCCGGGTTGAGCGCGACGTCGGCACCTTCGAGCAACACCTTGGCCCCGCGCCGCAGCGTGATATCGGTGAACCTGATCATGGTGATCCTGCGGCAAAGGGGCGCATTTTACGCAGATTGCACCGTCCGCGCCCGGGTTCCAGTGCCAGCGCGGTAAAATCCACGGTAATAGCAACCGGAGCAAGACCATGGTTCCCGTTTACAAACTCATCGCCGCCGCCGTTACCGTCGTCACCCTGCGTTTGACCGCCAGCTGCCAGTCAACCACGTCGGGCGGTTCTGTCGGCGCCAACCGCCAGCAACTGCTGCTGGTGTCCTCGGCGCAGCTCGAGCAGGTGTCGGCGCAG
>JBFKCU010000370.1:0-3179 GCA_041620115.1 Burkholderiales bacterium
CGCAATTGTTCTTTCTGTTCCAGCGCATCAACCAGGTGCGCGACCTGGTGCAGTCCGACCTGTTCGGCGGCGTCACCGTGGCCGACTTCATGCTGGAAAAAGACCCCCTGTTTGCGCGCCTGACGCTCAACGATGACGAGCTCGCGCTTTACCGGCAGATTTATGATCATTTGAGTCCACAGGCGCCGCCGCCCGATCTCGTCGTCTATCTGCAGGCCGGTGCGGAGACACTGGTCGAGCGCGTGCGCCGTCGTGCCACGGTCTATGAGAAATCGATTTCCGACGACTATCTGGTGCGCCTGGCGGACACCTACGCCCGGTTCTTCCATCATTACACCGGCGCGCCGCTGCTGATCGTCAATTCGGAGAATCTGAACTTCGTTGATTCACCGGCGGATTTTGATTTATTGTTGCAGCGGATCAACGCCATGCGCGGTCCGCGCGAGTTCTTTAGCCTGGGAAACTGAGGGGTATGCCATGCGTATCACGCTGAGCAATCTGCACAAGATGATGCGGGACGGCCAGAAGATCACGATGCTGACCGCGTACGACGCAAGTTTCGCGGCGCTGCTCGATGCGGCCGGCCTCGACACCCTGCTGATCGGCGATTCGCTGGGCAATGTGCTGCAGGGCCATGAATCGACGCTGCCGGTGACCTTGCGTGACATGGTGTATCACACGCAATGCGTGGCCCGGGGTGCCAAGCGCGCCTTCATCATTGGCGACATGCCTTTCGGCACGTTTCAGATCAGTCCGCAGGAGGCCTTCCGCAACGCCGCTGAAATCATGGCGGCCGGTGCGCAGATGGTGAAAATCGAAGGCGGGCGGCCGATGCTGGAAACCATTACCTTCCTCACCGAGCGCGGCATACCGGTATGCGGCCACCTCGGGCTGACGCCGCAGTCAGTTCACCAGCTGGGCGGCTACCGCGTGCAGGGCAAGGCCGATGACGCCGCGCAGCGCATGCTCGATGATGCGCGCATCCTCGAACAGGCGGGGGCGGGCATGATTGTGCTCGAAGCGATTCCCGCGGCGCTGGCGAGCCAGATTACCGCGGCGGCCAATGTGCCGACCATCGGCATCGGCGCCGGCGTCGACTGTCACGGGCAGGTGCTGGTGCTGCACGACATGCTTGATGTTTATCCCGGCAAGAAGGCGAAGTTCGTCAAAAATTACATGAAGCCCGCAGGCTCGATCCAGGCCGCGGTCGAGCTCTACGTGAAGGAAGTCCGCGCCGGCACATTTCCGGGGCGCGAGCACTCGTTCTAAGGCTTCGCGGCACCGCTGGCTGGGCCGCGACGCGGCGGGGCCCTATAATGCGCCCTTTTCCACCCGAACTATGACCGCCTGCAGCCACTAGGCGTTAATCAATGGACGTAATTCACTCTGTGCCGGAACTGCGGGAGCGCCTGCGGCGCGAACCGGACAACGTGTTCGTGCCGACCATGGGCAACCTGCATGAGGGCCATATCGAACTCATGCGTGTCGCCAAGCCGCGCGCGGCGTGCACGGTGGTGAGCATTTTCGTCAACCGCCTGCAATTCGGGCCGCGTGACGATTTCGACCGATATCCGCGCACGCTGCCGGCCGACTGCGACAAACTGCGCGCCGCCGGTGTCGATGTCGTGTTCGTGCCCGACGAGAAAGCCATTTATCCCGAGCCGCAGACCTTCGTCGTCGAGCCCTCGGACCTGCAGAACATCCTCGAGGGTGAGCATCGTCCCGGGCATTTCAGCGGTGTGGCGACGGTGGTGCTGAAACTGTTCAACCTGGTGATGCCGCACTCGGCCATCTTCGGCAAGAAGGATTACCAGCAGTATCTGGTGCTGCGCGACATGGTGCGCCAGTTTGCGTTGCCGATCGAAATCATCCCGGCCGACACGGTGCGCGCCCCCGATGGCCTGGCGCTGTCATCGCGCAACGGCTATCTGTCGCCCGAGGAACGGCGCGAGGCGCCGCGGCTGTATAAGGTGCTGCAGGAAGTGCAGGCCGAATTGCTCGCCGGCACCCACGACTATCAGCGGCTGGAACTGCACGGCATGTCGGTGCTGGCCGACAAGGGCTGGAAGCCGGATTATGTGGCCGTGCGCCGCCGTTCCGACCTGCAGCCGCCGGTCAACGGTGAAAGCGAACTGGTGGTGCTGGCGGCGGCGCGCCTGGGGAAGACGCGACTGCTCGACAACGTCGAAGTGGATCGGCCCGTGGCTGGCGGCGCCGGTTAAATTGCAACGCGCCTCGAGCAGAAAATCCATCGATTCACCTGATCCCTGGAGCCAATCATGGCCGCGATAACTGCTGAAACCGAACTGCGGGCGCTTTATGCCATGCCCAACGAACGCGCGGTCAAGAAACAACTCTCGCATCTTGACCGGCATTGCATGAGTTTCCTCGCGCTGGCGCGCTTTGTCGTGCTGTCCACCTGTGACGCGCAGGGCAATATGGATTCGTCACCGCGCGGCGGCGACGCGGGGTTCGTGAAAGTGATTGACGAGCACACGCTGGTCATTCCGGACTGGGCCGGCAACAACCGCCTGGATACCTTTTCGAACATCATGGAAACGGGTCGTATCGGCGCGATTTTCCTGGTGCCTGGCATCAACGAGGCGCTGCGGGTGAACGGCACTGCAAGTTTGCGCACGGATGAGGCATTCACGTCGCTGTGCGAGGTGAAGGGCCGTTATCCCAAGCTGGTCGTGCATGTGAAAGTGAAGCAGGCCTACCTGCATTGCGCGAAGGCCGTCATGCGCGCGGAGTTGTGGTCGCCCGAGGTGCAGGTCGAGCGCAGCGTATTGCCGACGATGAACGAGATGTTGCGTGAGCAGACCGCGCAGACCGAGCCGGCCGAATCGCAGGAAGCCATGGTCGAGCGCCACAAGAAGCAGCTTTATTCGACGACCTGAAGCTGGTGCCGGGACTCGTCACCGCACCCCCTTGCGGGGTGGCCGGGCACCGGCTCCCGAATTGTGCATTCACGCAGATGAAATCTGCGCACGCTGAAGGTGGTGCCGGGACTCGTCACAGCACCCCCTTGAGGGGTGGCCGGGTACCGGCTCCCGAATCGTGATTCCACGCAGATGAAATCTGCGCACGCTGAAGGTGGTGCCGGGAGCCGGAATCGAACCGGCACGCTGTTGCCAGCGCGGGATTTTGAGTCCCGTGCGTCTACCAATTCCGCCATC
>JBFKCU010000371.1:0-3179 GCA_041620115.1 Burkholderiales bacterium
AGCTTTTTCAGGATGGCTTCGGCATGCGCGGTCAGTTCCTCGTGGCCCGCGTACGACTGCTCGGGATGGATGATCTGCACCAGTTCGACCTTGTCGAACTGGTGCTGGCGGATCATGCCGCGCGTGTCCTTGCCGTAGGAACCGGCCTCGCGGCGAAAGCACGGCGTGTGGCAGACGAACTTCAACGGTAGTTGCGCGCCGGCGAGAATCTCGCCACGCACGATGTTGGTCACCGGCACTTCGGCGGTTGGAATCAGGAACAGCCCGTCCGCCGTCACCGCGAACTGGTCGTCTTCAAACTTCGGAAACTGGCCGGTGCCGCGCATCGAGTCAGCGTTGACCAGGTACGGCGCATAGACTTCGGTGTAACCGTGTTCCTGCGTGTGCACGTCAAGCATGAACTGCGCAAGCGCACGGTGCAGCCGCGCCAGCCCGCCTTTCATCAGCACGAAACGCGCACGCGCGATCTTGGTTGCGGTCTCGAAGTCGAACAGCCCCAGGCCCTCGCCGATATCGACATGGTCCTTCGCTGCAAACGCGAGCTTGCGTGGCTCACCCACCCGCCGCACTTCCACGTTGGCTTCGGCATCCCCGCCTGCGGGCACGCTGGCGTGCGGCACATTGGGCACGTGCAGCAGGAAATCATTAAGCCGCTGCTGCACGTCCTCGAGTTTCGCTTCCAGCGATTTCAGCTGGTCGGCCTGGGCGTTGACTTCCGCCATCAGCGCAGACGCATCCTCTTTCTTGGCCTTCAGCTGGCCGATCTGCTTCGACAGCGCATTGCGCTTCGCCTGCAGGTCCTGGGTTTCGGTCTGGATGGCCTTGCGCTCGCCCTCGAGCGCGGCAAACTGCGCGGAATCGAACTGGAAGCCACGGTCGGCCAGCCGCGCGGCCACCGCCTGCACATCGGTTCTCAGGGTTTGTATGTCGAGCATGTTGTTCCCGGATCTTGTTCGCGAATCTGGTTCAAAAATTTCAGGTGGATACGCCGCACAGCCTAACCGCCGCGGCGCGCATTCCAAATGCTGAAAAGAGCCCACATTATCGGCGAGATCACAGTACAGAACCAGCCTTGACACTGCACCCGCAGGACTCCTACAGTCGGCCCTCCTCTTTTCAGGCCCGGCTCATGACCACGCTGCGTACGCCCGATATTCCAGGCTTCATTCCTGCCGCCGGCAGGCCGCAGACGCGGTTTCCCGCGGGCGCTACCGACTGCCACGCCCATGTATTCGGACCGCAGCAGAAGTTTCCGTATGTCGCCCACGCCGGCTACATCCCGCCGGACGCGCTCACCACCGATTACGTGGCCATGCTGAAAAACAACGGCTGCGACCGCGGCGTGCTGGTGCAGCCCAGTGTCTACGGCACCGACAACCGCTGCATGGTCGATGCGCTGCGCTCCGGCCTGCATACCTTGCGCGGCATTGCGGTGGTCGAGGCCGATGTCAGCGACCGTGAACTCGAGGATCTGCATGCGGCCGGCGTGCGCGGCGTGCGCATCAACCTGGCCTCGGCGACCGAGGGCCTCACGCTGGCCGACGGCGTGCGCCTCGCGCCGCGCCTGAAAGCGCTTGGGTGGCACCTGCAGTTTTATCTGGACCTGCCGAAAATGCCCGAGGCTGAAGCCCAGCTCGCCGCGCTGCCCATCACCATCGTGATTGATCATTTCGCGCGCTGCCCGGCGCACGACGGGATCCACTCGCCGGCGTTCAAAGCGCTGCTCAGGCTGGTCAGCCGCGACAACTGTTATGCCAAGGCGATGGGGCCTTACTTCATTTCAAAACAGGCGCCGCTGTTTCCCGACGTCACGCCGCTCGCGCAGGCCCTGGTCGCTGCGGCACCCGACCGCGTGGTCTGGGGTACCGACTGGCCGCACCCGGGTGCGCGGGCACTGATGCCGCAGACGCCCATGCTGGCGGACATGCTGGCGACCTGGATTCCGGATGAGACGCTGCGGCAAAAGGTGCTGGTCAGCAATCCGGCGCGACTCTACGGATTCTGAATTATTCAATAAAATCAATTACTTATTTTTATCCCGGTCCAGTTCGCGCAGACGCGCGAGCTTCTCGGCGATTTTCGCCTCAAGCCCGCGATCCGTCGGCTCATACAACAGCGGCGGCGCCATGCCGTCAGGCAGATAGTGCTCACCCGCCGCGTACGCGTCCGGCTCGTCGTGGGCGTAACGATATTCACGACCGTATCCCAGATCCTTCATCAGCTTCGTCGGTGCATTGCGCAGATGTTCGGGCACCGGCCGCGACTGGTCGTTGCGCACCAGCTCGCGCGCACGGTTGTGCGCGACATAGGCGGCATTGCTCTTCGGCGCGACCGCCAGATACAGCGCAGCCTGCGCCAGCGCGAGTTCGCCCTCGGGTGAACCGAGGCGCTCGTAGGTCTCGCAGGCATCGAGCGCCATGCGCAGCGCGCGCGCGTCCGCCAGACCGATGTCTTCCACCGCCATGCGGATCAGCCGCCGGCCCAGATACAGCGGATCGGCGCCGCCGTCGAGCATGCGCGTGAGCCAGTAGAGCGCGGCATCCGGCGCCGAGCCACGCACGGATTTATGCAATGCCGAGATCTGATCGTAGAACGCATCGCCGCCCTTGTCGAAACGGCGCAGGCTCTGCGTCAGCGTGCGGCTGACGAAGGCCTCGTCGATGCCGGTGGTTTTGCTTTGTGCCGCGGCGGTGGCCACCTGCTCGACCATATTGAGCAGACGACGCGCATCACCATCGGCGTAGGCGATCAGGCTGTCACGCGCGCCGTCCGTCAGTTGCAACGAATATTTCGGATTGCGCAGCGCACGCGTCAGCAGTTCGCCGAGGTCATCCGCCGTCAGTGGCTGCAGCACGTACACGGCGGCGCGCGACAGCAGCGCGCCGTTGACTTCAAACGACGGATTCTCCGTGGTGGCGCCGATGAACGTAATCAGGCCCTGCTCGACAAACGGCAGAAAGGCATCCTGCTGCGATTTGTTGAAGCGGTGCACTTCGTCGACGAACAGGATGGTGTCTCGGTCCGCGGTGTCGCGCAGTTGGCTGGCGGTCGTAACCGCCTCGCGGATGTCCTTGATACCGCACAGGACCGCGGAGATGCCGATGAAGTGGCTTTCGGTCTGTTTGGCTATCACACGTGCTAGCGTCGTCTTGCCGGATCCCGGCGGTCCCCAGAATATC
>JBFKCU010000372.1:0-3169 GCA_041620115.1 Burkholderiales bacterium
CGCCGTCGTCTCGGCGGGCACCTTGGGATTGCGCCACACCAGGTGCACGCCATACCCCATCGACTGCTGATCGGTAGCGATG
Source organism: Burkholderiales bacterium (assembly GCA_041620115.1). Classification (GTDB taxonomy): domain Bacteria; phylum Pseudomonadota; class Gammaproteobacteria; order Burkholderiales; family SG8-41. Next base: position 83 of record JBFKCU010000372.1, read on the forward strand.
TAATCGGCGATGACGCCGATGACCTCAAAGCGGTTGCGCAGCTGGAATGACAGCACCGGATCGCGCTGCCGTTTCTCCTGCACTTCACGCACGTAATTCTCCGCACTGCCGAAGCGCTTCATCCGACGCGCCAGCGTTGGCAGCCGCCCGATGAACACGATGCCCTTGAGCTTGCGCTGCTCGCACAGTTTCTTGCGCTGATTGTAGAGACGCTGACCCAGGTGATAACCGCGGTAGTCCGGGTCCACGCAGACTTCCATGCCGTAGAGCCAGTCACCCTGCGGGTCATGCCGTGCCGCGTAGCCGTTACCGGTTATTTCAACCCATGAATGCGGCTTCAGTGCGACTTCACCGCGCGTAATGAAAGTTGCGCAATAGCCGACGATCTTGTCGTCGACCGTGACCACGAACTGGCCGTCCGGAAAAATGTTGATCTGTCCGATGACGGCTCCGGACGTGTAGCCTTTCATGCCGGCTTCGGCATAGACACGAGTGGTTAACGCGCAGATTGCCGGCACGTCGGCCAACGTCGCATTACGGATGTGCAGTCGGGTCTTCGGATCCGACAGTGTTGATGTATTCGTTTTGCTCATGATTCCTCCCATGTGTTCGGACTACGCGACGCTACGGAAGTTCCGCACGATTTTATGCCGATCGCAAGGAAATGCGGTCGTTACCAGTCGATGACGCCGGTATATGCACTGACGAGTATGAACAGACCAAAGCCGATGCGATACCACGCAAAAACCTTGAAATCATGCGAGGCCACATAGCGGATCAGCCAGCGTATGCAAATAAATGCCGAGAAGAAGGCGGTCACCGTGCCGACACCGAATACGCCGATGTCATCAGCCGAAAGCAAGGCGCGATTCTTGTAAAGATCATAGGCCCCCGCCGCCATCAGCGTCGGTACCGCCAGGAAAAATGAAAACTCGGTTGCCGCGCGCCTCGACAACCCGAACAGCATGCCGCCGATGATGGTTGCACCGGCGCGTGACACGCCGGGAAACAATGCGAATGCCTGGGCAAATCCGACCTTCAGCGCATCGCGCCAGGTCATCGCGTCCACGCTGTCGATCCGCACGGGGCGGTTGCGGTTTTCCGCCCAGAGAATCACGAATCCACCAACGATCAGGGCAGCAGCGACCGGAACCGCATGAAACAGGTGGGCCTTGATGACTCCGCCCAGCGCGAGACCGATCACCGCAGCCGGCATGAACGCGACGATCAGCTTGAGCGCGAAGTCCTGCGCCGCCGCGTCGGAAAACAAACCACGCAGCACGCCCAGAAAGCGGGCGCGGAATTCCCAGCACACGGCCAGCATTGCGCCGGTCTGTATGACCAGCTCGAACACCTTGCCTTTTTCGTCATTGAATCCGAGCAGGCTGCCGGCAATGATCAGATGGCCGGTGCTTGATACCGGAAGGAATTCGGTCAGCCCTTCGACAATACCGAGGATGAATGCATGCAGGTAGTATGTGAAATCCATTGCGCCGCCATTGTACGCGAAGCGCAACGGCGCCCCTCACCTGACCCTCCACCCATCCCCGGCTGCGGAAACTATTCGTAGCGCAGGGCTTCAATCGGCAGCAGCCGCGATGCCTTGCGCGCCGGATAAAAACCGAAAAAGATGCCGATCGCCGCGGCAAAACCCACCGCCAGGGCCACGGGCTCGATCCCGAGCTGCACCGGCCAGCCGGCGAAGCGGCCGATCGCCATTGACCCGCCGACACCGAGCAGGATGCCCAGCAGTCCGCCAATCACGGCCAGTGTGATGGCTTCCACCAGAAACTGCGCCAGGATGTCGCGACCGCGAGCGCCGACGGCCATGCGCAGACCGATCTCGCGGGTGCGTTCGGTCACCGACACCAGCATGATATTCATGATGCCGATGCCGCCGACGAGCAGCGACACCGAGGCGACCGCGGCCAGCAGCAGGCCCATGATGCGGCTGGACTCCTCGCGAGTGGCCAGAATTTCCGACAGGTTCCGCAGGGTGAAATCATCCTCGCGGTCCTGCTGGATGCGATGCCGCTGCCGCAGCAGGCTGCGTATGTCCGCTTCCGCTTGCGCCATGCTCTCACCGTCACGCACCTTGATCGAAACTGAGCCCACGGTGCGCAGCCTGCCGGCGCCCTGACCCAGGACGCGGTTACGCGCCGTCGAGATCGGCATCAGCACCACATCGTCCTGGTCCTGTCCCATCATGCTCTGGCCCTTGCGCTGCAGTGTACCGATGACCGTGAACGGCACTTTGCGGATGCGCACCACCTGCCCCACCGGATCGGTGTCACCGAACAGATTGCGCGCGACGGTATCGCCGAGCAACGCAACCTTGGCAGACCCGGCAACGTCTGCCGGTTCGAAACCCTTGCCCTGGTCAACCACCCAGTTGCGCGCCTCGAAGTACTCCGGCGTCACGCCATACAACACGGTCGACCAGTTGGCGCTACCGCCCACCACCTGGCCCGTACCGCGCAGGGCCGGCGCCGCAGCCTGCACTGCGGGCACGTCGCGCTGGATCGCGTAGGCATCTTCTTCGGTCAGCGTGTTGCGCGACCCCGCGCCCATGCGTGCACCGCCGCTGGTCGTTGAGCCTGGCAGCAGGATGATCAGGTTGGTGCCCAGTCCCTTGATCTGCTCCTCGATGCGCTGCTGCGCGCCCGAGCCCACGGCAATCATCGTAATGACTGCGGCTACACCGATGATGATGCCGAGCATGGTCAGCGCGCTGCGCAGCTTGTTGATGCGCAGCGCACGCAAGGCAATACGGATGCTGGCGAGAATATTCATGCCCGTACCTCGTGCGGCCGCGGCTCCTCCGGCATTTGCTCCGCACGCAGCTGCGCGGCGAGTGCTGCCGCATCTTTTGGTTTTTCGACTCGTTTATCCTCAACCACCTGTCCGTCACGGAACAGGACCACGCGTTGCGCAAACTCGGCAACTTCATGCTCATGGGTCACCACCACGACCGTCATGCCGCGTGCATTCAACTGCTGCAGCAGCGCCATGACCTCGCAGCTGGTCAGCGTGTCCAGCGCGCCGGTGGGCTCATCGGCGAGGATCAGCACCGGGTTGTTGACCAGC
>JBFKCU010000373.1:0-3167 GCA_041620115.1 Burkholderiales bacterium
CTGGGGCGACAAGGACCAGTCGATTCCGATGGCAGCGGTGGAAAAGGTCAAGGCCGCGCAGCCCAAGCATGAACACCATGTTTATCCCGCGGGCCACGGCTTCAACTGCGACCAGCGCGGATCCTATGATGCCGCCAGCGCCAAGCTCGCGCGCGAGCGCACGCTAGCGTTTTTCCGCAAGCACGTGGGTTGACGCTCCCTGCAGTGACAAAAAAGCCGGCGCAAGCGCCGGCTTTTTTATGCGCCCTGGCCGGTCCCGCCTCTAGCCGGCGCCGCTGACCCGCTTGTTGAACGCAGTGAAAAACTGCCCGGCAATTTTTTTGGCGACCCCGTCGATCAGCCGCGCGCCTACCTGCGCCAGCTTGCCGCCGATATTGGCTTTGACGTTGTAACTGAGGCGCGTCGCATCGCCTTCCGGAACGAGCCTGACTCCGGCTTCACCTTTGGCAAAACCGGCAACGCCGCCCTGGCCTTCAAATTGCAGGGTATATGAGTCCGGCGCATGCACTTCGAGTAAGGTCATCTTGCCTTTGAACTTGGCGCTGACCGGGCCGACCTTGGCTGTCATGGTCAGCAGGTATTCGGTATCGGACTGCTTTTCCATCGAATCGCAGCCCGGTATGCAATCCTTCAGTACCCCGGTGTCGTTCAAAGCGTCCCAGGTGGCCTGCTGCGGCAGGGCGATCAGTTCTTCGCCGGTCATTTCCATTTGCGATGTGCTCCGTTGCGGGTGGTGCCTGATGTTACCGCATGCGGCGCGCTACAATAGGCACCTTGGCGTTCTGATTGAGGATTTGCTTATGGACAGCGTTGATCTGCAGGTCATCCGCACCGCGCGTGAATGGGTGGCCCAGCGCCGTCGTGTGGTGCTGGCAACCGTGATCCGGACCTGGGGCTCCGCGCCGCGGCCCATCGGCGCGCTGTCGGCGATCCGTGACGACGGCATGGTGGTCGGATCGGTCTCCGGTGGCTGTGTTGAGGACGACATGATCCTGCGCGTCAAGAACGGCACGCTGGCGGAGAACTCGCCGACCACCACCAAGTACGGCGTGTCCGCGGAAGAGGCACAACGCTTCGGTCTGCCTTGCGGCGGTACGCTGGAACTGGTGCTGGAGCCGCTGACGGCGGCAAGCGGGCTCGATGAACTGCTGGCGCGTATCGAACGCCATGAACTGGTGTTGCGCACCCTCGACATGAAAACCGGGCGCACCAGCATTGGTCCTGCCAAATGGCAGGACCAGCTCGCCTTCGATGGCAGCACGCTGAGCACGGTGTATGGCCCGCGCTGGCGTCTGCTGATCATCGGCGCCGGACAATTGTCGACGTATCTCGCGCAGATGGCGCAGGCGCTGGACTATCAGGTCACCGTGTGTGATCCGCGCGAGGAATATACGGATACCTGGTCGCTGGCCGGTGTCGAGCTCAAGCGCGGCATGCCTGATGACGTGGTCACCGAAATGAATCTTGACGGCCACAGTGCGGTGGTCACGCTGACCCATGATCCCAAGCTCGACGACATGGCGCTGCTCGAAGCGCTGAAGTCCCCGGCGTTCTACATCGGCGCCATCGGCTCGCGGAAAAACAACGACGCGCGGCGGCAGCGGCTCGCCGAATTTGACCTCTCACAGGAAGAGATTGCGCGACTGCACGGTCCCGTAGGCCTGAAAATCGGCAGCAAGACACCGCCGGAAATCGCGGTCGCGATCCTTGCCGAGATGACGGCCATTCGCAACGGCGTCGATGTCACCACCTTTGTCGAGCCGCCGAAGGCGACCACCGCAGGGTGCACGGTCGGCTGATCCCGGCCTGAGCGGTTTCCGATGATGTTCTGTCCGCTGTTGGGGTGCGGCACTGCCGCGCTGCAGCCATGAAGGCGCCGCCTTTTTCCTATGTGCGCCCCGAGAGCGTAACGCAAGCAATTGATTTAATTGATAACTATGGCGATGACGCGCGCTGGCTCGCGGGTGGCCAGAGCCTCTTGGCGGCGCTCAACATGCGCCTGGCGGCACCGTCGGTCCTGATCGACATCAACGGTTTGTCGGGGCTCGGTGGCATCAGCGTGCGGGACGAGCAACTGGTGATCGGCGCGTTGACGCGCCACGCCGAAATCGAGCATTCCCCCTTGGTTGCGCTGCACGCGCCGCTGCTGGCGCAGGCCATGCCGCATGTGGCGCATGCGGCCGTGCGCAACCGCGGCACCTTCGGCGGCAGCATCGCTTTTGCCGATCCAGCGGCGGAATTGCCGGCGTGCTGTGTGGCGCTGGATGCGGTCTTTGTCGTTGCCGGACGCGGCGGCGAACGGCGCCTGCGTGCGCGGGAATTTTTTCTCGGGCTTTATGACACGGCGCTGCAGGCCGGCGAGCTGCTGCTGGCTGCCGAAATTCCATTGCTGCGCAAAGGCGGGCGCGCGTCCCTGCGTGAACTCGCGCGGCGCCACGGGGATTACGCCATCGCCGGTGTGGCTGCGTGTGCCGGAGTCAACGGCAAGGTGCTGCGTGACGTCAACCTTGCTTTTTTTGCGGTGGATGCCAGGCCGGTGCTGGCCGCGCAGGCGGCGGCGATCCTGGAGCATGAAGCGGTCACGCCGGAACGCGTGCAACGGGCGCAGGAGGCACTGGCGCAGGATCTCGCACCGCAGGACGACGTGCATTACAGCGGTGCGATGCGCCTGCAGCTGGCGCGGGTGTTGCTGGCGCGCGCGGTCGACGATCTGTTGTCACCCGCCGGCAGAGGTGTGTCTGCATGAGCGCGCCGCAGCCTGTCACCGAAATCGATATCACGCTGACGGTGAACGGCGAGGCGGTGTCGCGCCGCGTGCCGGTGCGCCAGAACCTCGCCGATTTTCTGCGCGATACGCTGGGCCTGACCGGCACCCATGTCGGTTGCGAGCACGGAGTCTGCGGTGCGTGCACGGTGCGCTGCAACGGCGCCATCGTGCGCGCCTGCCTGATGCTCGCGGTGCAGGCTGACGGCGCTGAAATCGTCACCATAGAGGGCGCGGCGACGAACGATGACAACGGGAAAATCATCGCCGACCTGCAGCGTGAATTCCATCAGCGCAATGCGCTGCAGTGCGGATTCTGTACGCCGGCGATGCTGCTGACTGCGGCCGCACTGGTTGCCACGCGGCCCCAGGCGGGACGCGAGGAAATCCGCGCGCAGCTGTC
>JBFKCU010000374.1:0-3138 GCA_041620115.1 Burkholderiales bacterium
ATGACGCGCGGCACGCCCTGGGTGCGCCTGAAAGTCGCGGCGAGTCTCGACGGTCGCACCGCGCTGGCCGACGGGCAGAGCCAGTGGATTACCGGCGCTGCGGCGCGCCAGGACGGCCATGCCTGGCGCGCACGCGCCTGCGCGGTCCTCACCGGTGTGGGCACCGTGAAGGACGACGATCCGCAACTGACCGTGCGTGATGTCGAAACCACGCGTCAGCCGCTGCGGGTGGTGGTGGACAGCCGCCTGCAGACGCCGCTCAATGCGCGCGTGCTGCGGCCGGGCACGCTGATTGCCGCGGCGGGGGTCGATGCGCCGCGCAGCGTTGCGCTGCGCGCGCGCGGCGCCGAGGTCGTGGTACTGCCCAACCATGACGGCAAGGTGGAACTCAAGGATCTGCTGCAGGAACTGGCACGCCGCGGCTGCAACGAAATTCATGTCGAGGCCGGGCACAAACTGAACGGCTCGCTGCTGCAGGAAGGGCTGGTTGACGAACTGCTGGTCTACATGGCGCCGTGCATACTGGGTGACACCGCGCAGGGCATGTTCCATCTGCCGCCGCTGGCCGGTCTGCAGGAGCGGCGCAACGTGCGCATCACCGAGGTGTGCCAGATCGGCGACGATCTGCGCGTGCTGGCGAGATTTGACCGATGAGGGCCGGCTAGTGTTTACCGGCATCGTGGCCGCGGTCGGCCGCATCGACACCGTGAAGCCCGCGCCGGGCGGGGCGCGGCTGCGCATCGCGGCGGGGGAACTTGACCTGGGCGATGTGGCGCTGGGCGACAGCATTGCCGTCAGCGGCACCTGCCTGACGGTGGTGGCGTTCGACCAGACCCATTTCGAGGCCGAGGTATCGCAGGCGACACTGGACTGCACGGCTGGGTTTGCCCGCGGCGCTGCGGTCAATCTCGAAAAGGCGCTGCGCCTGTCCGACCGCCTCGGCGGCCATCTGATGACCGGACATGTCGACGGAGTGGGCACAGTGGCGCGCTTCGACGCGGCGGGTGACAATCGCCGCCTCGTCGTCACTGCGCCGCGCGAGATTGCGCGCTATGTCGCGCGCAAGGGCTCGGTGGCCGTGGACGGCGTCAGCCTGACGGTGAATGCGGTCGACAGGAATGATTTTGAAGTGAACCTGATCGCACATACGCTGGCGTCGACGACTTTGCAGCATCTGCAACCGGGCACGCGGGTCAACCTTGAGGTGGATCTGCTGGCGCGTTACATTGAACGTCTGCGCGAATCAGAATCGGGCAGCACAGGCAGCAGGGAAGCGCCGCAGTGAAATCTGGAAAAGACGACATGGCCATCAGCTCCACCGCCGACATCATTGCCGAAATGCGCGCCGGGCGCATGGTGATCCTCGTCGACGAGGAGGATCGCGAGAATGAGGGTGACCTGGTGCTCGCCGCGGAATTCGCCACGGCCGAGACCATCAATTTCATGGCGCGCTACGGCCGCGGCCTGATCTGCCTGACATTGACCGAAGAACGCTGCCGGCAGCTGAACCTGCCGCTGATGGTCAGTAACAACCGCTCGCCGATGGGCACCAATTTCACCTTGTCGATCGAGGCGGCCGAAGGCGTCACCACGGGTATTTCGGCGGCGGACCGCGCGAAGACGGTGCAGGCGGCGATCCGCGCGGACGCCGGTCCGGCCGATATCGTGCAGCCGGGCCATATTTTTCCGTTGATGGCGCAGAACGGCGGCACGCTGGTGCGTGCGGGCCATACCGAGGCCGGCTGTGATCTTGCGCGGCTGGCGGGCCTGATGCCGGCGGCGGTGATCTGCGAAATCCTCAAGGACAACGGCGAGATGGCGCGATTGCCTGACCTGATCGAATTCGCCGCCGCGCACAAACTCAAGATCGGCACCATCACCGACCTGATCCAGTACCGCAGCAGCAATGAATCACTGGTGGAGCGCGCCGCCGAGCGCGATATCGAAACGGCGCATGGCGCATTCCGCCTGGTGGCATACAGCGAGGCGGCGAGCCGGCAGACGCACCTCGCGCTGGTGCGCGGCAAGATTTCGCCGCGTGACGAAGTGCTGGTGCGCGTGCATGAGCCGGTGTCGCTGATCGACGTGCTCGACACGGGCGCCACCAGCCACTCGTGGAATCTGCACGATGCGATGGCGGAAATCGCGCGCGAGGGCCGCGGCGTGATTATCCTGCTGCACCGGCAGGAAACGGCGGCGGAACTGCTCGAGCGCGCACGGCCGCAGCATGAACGCGGCGGTGCCGCGAAAATCGTGCTGCGCAATTACGGCATCGGCGCGCAGATTCTGCGCGACCTGGGGGTGAAGAAGATGCGGGTGATGGCGCAGCCGCTGAAAATGCCGAGCATGGCGGGATTTGATCTGGAAGTGGCGGGTTATCTGCAGCCGCCCGGAAAAAAAAGCTGAGGGAATCGGGAATATGGCGCGTTACGACGACATCGAAGAACTGGAACCTGACGACAAGGGCGCGGGCCTGCGCATCGGCATCGTCGTCGGGCGTTTCAATGTGGACATCGGCGACGGGCTGCTGTCGAGCTGCACGGCGGCGTTGTTGAAGCACGGCGTGGCGAAAAAGGACATGTCCATTGTTACCGTGCCCGGAGCGCTGGAAATTCCGCTGGCGCTGCAGAACATGGCGCGGAGCAAGAAATACGATGCACTGATTGCACTGGGCGCGGTGATCCGCGGCGAAACCTATCACTTCGAAATCGTCTCCAATGAATCTGCGCGTGGTATCACTGATGTGCAGCTGGCCACCGGCGTGCCGGTCGCCAACGGGATCCTGACGACCGAGAACGATTTTCAGGCCGAAGCGCGCATGGCCGAGAAAGGGCGCGACTGCGCGCTGGCCGCCATCGAGATGGCACGGTTGTTGCCGCGCCTGCAATAGCAGTAATAACGTAAGTAGTTGATTTTAAACAATATTGTGTGCCGCACCGGGTGTGGCCATCACACCGGAGAATCATGAAATCCAGCCGTCGCCGTTCGCGCGAATTCGCCTTGCAAGGCCTTTATCAGTGGCAACTCGCGGGCACCGATCCGAAGACCATTGCGCAACAGCTCGGCGACGCCGAGGGTTACAACAAGATCGACGCGAAATATTTCACGCTGCTGCTCGAAGGCGCTGTGGCAGGCGCG
>JBFKCU010000375.1:0-3137 GCA_041620115.1 Burkholderiales bacterium
CCTTCAATGCGGTCATCGTCAGTCCAACCGCTGCGGCGATAACCGGCAACATCGGGCAATCCAATCATTTCGGCGCCTACACCACGCTGGGTTTGATCGCCATGGCATATCTCTACAGCCGTGGCTGTATCCCGCTCGCCGCTGCGGCGCTAGGCGCGATGCCGATGCTGTTCGTGCTGGGACTTTCGGGGTCGCGCAGCGTCTGGCTGTACCTGCTTGCGGCGCTTGCACTTGCCGCAGGGTTGATATGGGCTTCGCGCAAAGATAACGAGGGCCGGCGACTGTTCCTGGTATGTGCTGCGCTGATCATCGGCCATTCCGTAATGCAATTGCTGGTCGGGGCCGGCTGGTTCAAGCCAGCAGAACGAGAAACCGTGACGGCAATAGAGCGCCTGTTTTCGGGAGCCGGGAGCATTTCTATCCGCTTCGGGCTGTGGCATGCCGCGTGGTCGATTGCAATGGAGCAGCCCTTTTCCGGCATCGGCTGGGGCGGGTTTGCTGCACGGTATTTCGAGTACGCGACCGAAAGCGGCGCGACCGCGCCGCTGGGTCTCTACAACAACGCCCACAACATTGTTCTGCAGCTTTTTGTCGAGACCGGGATTCTCGGCGCCGCATTGCTGCTGGCGACAGTGGCGATATGCACAATCCATGTCTTGCGGGCTGCGCGCAACGCCGCACTGTGGTGGCTGCTGGCGACGATGGGGGTGCTGGCGATACACAGCCTGCTGGAGTATCCGTTGTGGTATGCGCATTTTCTGGGCCTGGCGGCATTGCTGCTGGGGTTGCTGCAATCGCCGGGATTCGTGCCGCGATTGAGGCGGAGCGGCCATGTTCTTGCCGCTGCCCTGCTGCTGGCGAGCAGCGTCAACCTTGCCTTGCTATGGATGGATTACCGCGATTTCGAGCGACTGTTTCGCACGCCGGTAAATCAGTTCAACAGCGCTGAAATCATCAATACGATCAAGCGCCTGCACCGGAGCCCGCTGCTTGCCCCTTACGTCGAACTGGCCGCGGTGCTGCCCCTTCCCGTTGCCGAGCAGAATCTCTCGCAGCGCCTGTCGCTCTACGCGGGCGTACTGCGACTGAGCCCGCTGCCCGAGCTGGTCTACCGCCAGGTGCTGCAGCTCGCCTTGGCTGATCGCCAGGTGGAGGCGCGGGAATTGCTCGTCCGTGCGCGCCGTGCATACCCCGCCGCACCCGATGAGTTCAAACGGGACCTGGCGCAGCTGGCGGGCAAGTACCCGGAGCGTATCCTTCCTCTGCTAGAATCGGGCCCTTCCCGATCCGGGCCGTAGATGATTGATTCCATGGAAGCCTTTTTCACTTTTCTGCAAAAAGACCCATTCAACATGATGTTGTTCGGCGGTGCCGTGGCGACCGGGCTCATGCTGCTGTGGCCGCTGCTGGTCAAGCCGTTTCGCGCCGGGCGCGAAGTCAGTGTGTTTGAGGCGGTGCAGTTGATCAACCGCCAGGACGCAGTCGTGATTGACGTGCGTGATACCGGCGAGTACGAAGCCGGACATCTTGCCAATGCAAAACATGTCGCGGAACGGCAGCTGACCGAGCGCCTGAAGGACCTGGAGAAGTTCAAGGGCAAGCCGATGATCGTGGTCTGCCGCAGCGGCATGCGCTCCAACGCCGCGGTGCAGGTGCTGCGCCGCAACGGGTTTGACCAGGCGGTCAACATGCGCGGGGGCATCGGTTCCTGGGAGCAGGCCGGCATGCCGCTGGAAAAGCGGTAGCGACTGCCGGATCATTTCGTCATGGCAAAAGTTCGCATGTACACCACGGCCGTTTGCCCCTTCTGCCAGATGGCCGAGCGCCTGTTGCGTGAAAAGGGCGTTGCCGAGATCGACAAGGTCCGGGTCGATCTGGATCCGGCGCAACGGAGCGAGATGATGGAAAAAACCGGCCGGCGCACCGTACCCCAAATCTACATCGGCGATACCCATGTCGGCGGCTATGACGACCTCGCCGCACTGGATCGCGCCGGCAAGCTGGTTCCGTTGCTGGCAGCGTGAGCCGGTTCTCCATAATCATCTTCGAGGAAGGTCCGCAATGAGTGAGCAGCAGGAAGCGCAGTTCGGCATTGAAAAAATCTATCTGAAGGATCTGTCGCTGGAAGTGCCCAGCGCGCCGCAGATTTTCCTCGAGCGCGAAAGCCCTGAAATCGAGATCAGCGTGCACAACGGCGCCGGCGTGCTCGACGCGGACGGCGGACTCTACGAGGCCGTGTTGACAGTGACGGTCACCGCCAAGCTGAAGGAAAAAACGGTGTTCCTGGTGGAGGTCGCGCAGGCGGGAATTTTCATGATTCGTAACATACCCGCCGCTGAACTTGACGCGGTCCTCGGCGTGCTGTGCCCCAATACATTGTTGCCGTATGCGCGTGAGGCGGTGGCCGGTGTGATGTCGCGTGCGGGATTCCCGCCGGTATTGCTGCAACACATGAATTTCGAGGCGGCCTATCATGAACGCCTGCGGCAGTTGCAGCAGGAAAAAGACAAGGCGGGCAAGGCGGCTGCGCCAAGCTGAGCACGGATGATCCTTCTTAAACGCATCGCGGTTGCGCTGATCTGCAGTCTGCTGCCTCTGGCCGCAGGCGCCGCCGAGTTCCGTACGGCGGCCGATGCGGCAGTCGTGCTTTATGACGCACCGTCGGTCAAGGCGCGCAAGCTCTACATCGTCAACAAGGGCTATCCGCTGGAAACGGTGGTGCAGGTTGAGGGCTGGGTCAAGGTGCGTGACGCCTCCGGGGCCCTGTCCTGGGTTGAGGCGAAGGCGCTGGGCAACGCGCGCAGCGTGCTGCTCAAGACGACTGTCACGGCCCGGCAAAAGCCGGCGGATGATGCGCCGGCCGCTTTCGAGGCACAGCGCGACGTGCTGCTGGAGGTGGTGGACACGGCGAGCGGCGGCTGGATTCACGTCAAACATCGCGATGGCGTCGCCGGTTATGTGCGCGCGGCCGACGTCTGGGGCGGCTGAGGCGCAGCCTGTCAATTGCACGCGGTCCGGTCATGAATATCACCGTACTCGGCGCCGGTGCCTGGGGCACGGCACTGGCCATCAACCTGGCCGCACGGCATGACGTCCGGCTGTGGGCGCGCGCTGCGAGCCAGATCGAAGCCATGCGC
>JBFKCU010000376.1:0-3128 GCA_041620115.1 Burkholderiales bacterium
AAACTGGAAATGCGCTGGTGGATTTCGTCGATCGGGTCGAAAGCGGCGGGCAGTTTCAGGTCGGAAACCCTGGCGCCGGCGGTTGACATGGTTCGGGCGCAATGGTCGATGGCGGACTTGGTCGCGGCATCGGTTTCCTCCCAGAACTGGGTCCGGCAGACTGCGACGCGCGGCGGATTGCAGGACGCCGATGACATCGGCTGCGGGGTCGTGCCGGCCAGCACGTCACGGTACAGCACCACGTCTTCAACCGAGCGCGCAATGATGCCCAGGGTATCCAGTGACCCCGAGGCTTCCATGACGCCGGCCAGCCGCAGGTCACCCCAGGTGGGCCGGTAACCGAAGCAACCGTTGTAGGCAGCCGGACGAATGGTCGAGCCCGTGGTCTGGGTGCCGACGGCAAGCGGAACCATGTGGTCGCCCACGGCGGCGGCGGAGCCGCTGGAGGATCCGCCGGGCGTGCGCCTTGCATCCTGCGGATGCATGGTCTTGCCCGGATGGCGGTTGGCAAATTCGGTGGTGACGGTCTTGCCCATGATCAGGCCGCCGGCGCGGCGGGTCAGGGCAACGCAGGCCGCATCCATGTGCGGCTGATAACCGGCATGAATCGGCGAGCCGTATTCGGTGGGCATGTCGGCGGTGTCGATAATGTCCTTGATGCCGACCGGCACGCCGTGCAACGGGCCACGGCTGGCCCCTGCATCCAGTGCCTTGGCCTGCTTGATGACCAGTGCGGGGTCGAGGAACTGCCAGGCCTGTACCTGCGGTTCGCGCTTGCTGATGTGCTCGAGGCAGGCGCGCGCAACGGCTTCTGCCGTGGTTTGTTTACTGGCGATTGCCGCGACGATGGCGGTAGCGGTCAGTTCATGCAGATCGTGGTTCAACGCAGTGTCTCCGCTGTGGCTTAAGGAATGGTCGCAGCGATTCTAACCTGTGGCCATGGCGGCGACGCCAATCAGTCCACAATAGAGCGAAACCGGCAGCGAAAGCGCCAGAGCACGCAGAGCAGGGCGACGGTGCACATATCCTTCAGTCTTTCGCCGAATTGCGGACCGCGACGTCGATGTCACCGGGCTTCGACTTGCCGGCGCCAGCGCACCGGCCCGAATTCGCGTTCCTCGGCGGTCAGCAGATTGTCCTGCGCCAGCGCATCTCGGGGATCGATGCGCACGGCGCTGGACAGCACGGTCTGTGCTTCGTCCCAGCGGCCGGCTTCCATATAGGCATAGCCGAGATTGTTGAGCACGCGCACCTTGTCCGGCGCGCTGCGCAGGGCGGCTTCCCACAACGCGATTTCGCTGCGGTAGTCGGCGATCCGGGTCAGCGTGACCGCGGTGAGTGCCAGGAGGATCAGCGCCGCGGCGGCGGCCAGGGGCCGCCACGAGCGGCTGTGACGCCGTGACCAGAGGACGGCCTCCGCACTCAAGGCAAACAGGACGCCCCAGATCGCGGGATAGAAATGGCGTTCGGCGATGGCATCGTGGCGCACGGAAACGGCGTAGACGGGAACCAGCCAGAGTGCAATCCACAACAGGCAGAACAGCCGATGCGGGTGGCTGTGCCGCCGGCGCCAGGCGATGCCGAGCAGCGCCGCGAGCGCCAGCGCGATCAGCACGCGTGCGCCGGTGCCCATCATGGCGGGCGTGACGCCGGGGTCGATGCTGGGGTAACGCAGCAGCGCAAGTCCTTCAGCGAAATACTGCACGGCCAGCGTGAACGAGGGCTCAGCACCGCGCTGCAGCGCAATCGTCCACGAAGTCTCGAGCAGCATGCCGTAGCGTGCGTGTGACAGCAGCCACGCGGCGAATCCCCCTGTCAGCGCCAGCGGCAGCATGATGCCGCGCATCTGGCTGCGCAGCCGCTGCATCGACCAGGGCGCGGTGGACGCAGTGGTGCGCGCCATTTCCCACAGCAGCCAGCCCAGGGGAGTGATGAGCGCGGTTTCCCGCGCGAGCGGAGCGGCCATGGCGGCGACGAGCGCGAGCAGCAGCCAGGCCGGCCGCGCTTCGGTGCGCCAGCGGATCCAGGCCCACAGGCTGGCGAAGGCGAGCAGCGTGCCCAGCGCCATTGAACGGCCGCTGATGTAGCTCACGGCCTCGGTGGCGAGCGGATGCAGCGCGAAGAGCATCGCGGCTCCCGCCGCGGCGATGGCGCCCGATCGCGCGTCGATTGCGGGCGCGCAGGTGTGCAACAGGCGTGCGCCGAGCAGCGCGGACAGGACGACCGCGAGCAGATGAATCAGCAGGTTGCCGAGCCGGTGGCCCAGCGGCACGTGATCGAAGGCCGCTCCGAACGCATGGGTGAACACGAAGCTCAGTTTGGTCACGGGACGCACATGATGTGCGACGTCAGCCCACCAGGCCGCGATGGATTGCGCGGCCGGATCAACCGCTACGGTGGCGTAGTCGTCGAACTGAAAAGGCCCGGTCAGCGCGAGGGCATATGCCGCGGCGGTCAGCGCGAGGGCAGTGAACAGCAGAGCGCGTGCCGGACGGATCATCACCGTGCGTTACGAATCGGGTTCGCCGATGACGGTGCGGCTGCGCACGCTCGGGTAGCCGGTCATTTTTTCAAAGGCCTGATCGAGCAGCGCAACCGTGACCGGCCAACGCTGCCTGCTGCCGAGTATGACGACGATGACGGTGGTGTCGCCGCGCCGCGCTGCGGCGATCAGGCTGGGTCCTGCCTGGCGCGTGTAGCCGGTCTTGAGGCCGAACGCGCCCTCATAGCGCCCGAGCAGGGCGTTGGTGTTGCGCGCGCTCATCGTGCGCCCGCCGTTGCGGGTGACCACACGTACATGGTCCTGTTCGACGATGTCCAGGATTGCGGGCTCCGACAGCGCGGCGCGCGCCAGACGCAGGAGGTCTGCCGCCGTCGTGTGCTGTCCGGGCTGATCAAAACCGCAGGGATCGGCAAAACGCGTGTCTGCCATCTTCAGGCGCAAGGCCAGTGCATTCATGCGTTCGGTGAATTTCGCACCGCTGCCTGACAGATGTTCGGCCAGCGCCAAACAGGCATCATTGGCCGAGCGCACCAGCATTGCGGCAAGCAGGTCCCTGATCGCGACACGATCTCCGGCGCGCAGGCCGAGGCGGGTGCCGTTGGCGGCGGACGCCTGCTTGCTGACC
>JBFKCU010000377.1:0-3128 GCA_041620115.1 Burkholderiales bacterium
AATGGCAAGCAGGCGTTTTTCCTCGGCGCTCATCGCGCGCAATTCGACAGCTGCCGTCGCCGTCTGTGTCTGCGCCGGGAACAGCCAGCAGGTGACCGCGATGATCAGCGCGCCCTTGACCAGCCCCATCACCGGAAACTGCACCCACAGGTATTCCGCGTAAATCAGCTGTACG
The DNA here is from genome assembly GCA_041620115.1 of Burkholderiales bacterium. Lineage (GTDB taxonomy): Bacteria > Pseudomonadota > Gammaproteobacteria > Burkholderiales > SG8-41. The sequence continues at coordinate 176 of JBFKCU010000377.1, forward strand.
TTGTAAAGCGTTTCCGCCGCGCCGGCCAGCACCAGGTTCGGCGCATTGGCGGGCAGTATCGCCGTGCCACATTGAAACGTGGCCAATATCGTGGCCAGCAGGATGCCGTTATGGCCCGAACTGCCGGGCTGCAGCCCGTGGCGCTCGGCCACCGCCGCCAATATCGGCACCAACAGCAGAATGCGACCAACCGTCGCCGGCATCAGGAACGACAACACCACGGAAACCGCCACCGCTGCGAACATCAATTGCCGGTAGCTCAGTGTGCGCTCGCCCAGCACCGTGCGCGCAATGCGTTCGCCGAGTCCGGTTGCACGCACTGCTTCCGCGATCACCAGTCCGCCCAGTACCAGCCACAATGTCCCCGACGCAAATCCGGAAAAAATCACCGCAGGGCTGGCAATTTTCAGCAGGACCGCCAACACGAAAAACAGCAACGCAACCAGGTATTCGGGCAATGACCCGATCGCCCACAGCCCCATCACCAGCAGCAGCACCGCACCCGCATGCATCGTGTTTGGCGCAACGCCTGCCGGCACCGGCATAAAAAAAATGACGGCGGCTGCGATCACCACGGCCGCCGTCAGTACGAATCCCGGCTTCATCATCACCTGTGACCCGGCATCATCCCGGAGTTAACATAACATGTTGAGTTTAAACGATATTTAAACACTGCGCTGCCTGATGGCGCAGCGCTATTTCTGCTTGAATTTGGCCGCCAGCGCCTCGGAACCGCGCGCCAGCATCACCAGATCGGAACCGACCGCGACAAACAAATAGCCCATGTCGAGACAGCGCTGACCATCGGCCTCGCCCACCAGGATCCCCGGCGCCTTGCCGGCCTTGGTGATGCGCTTGGCTGCATCCTCCATCACCTTCCACACCTCCGGATGCTGCCAGTTGCCGAGATGACCCATGTCGGCGGCGAGATCGTTCGGCCCGATGAACACGCCGTCGACGCCTTCAACCGCAGCAATCGCCTCGATCTGTTTCATCGCGGCCTGGGTCTCCACCTGCACCAGCAAGCACGTTTCATCATGCACGCGCTTGAAATAATCCTTCACCCGGCCGTACCGGTTGGCGCGCGTGCAGCCTGACACGCCGCGCACGCCCTGCGGCGGATAACGCGTAGCCGCAACCGCGCGCTTCGCTTCCTCGACGTTTTGCACGTACGGCAACAGCAGCGTGCGCGCGCCGACATCAAGATAGCGCTTGATCAGCACCGTGTCATTCCACGCCGGGCGGACGATGCCTTCGGTGGTGCCCGCGAGCAGCGCATCGAGCTGGTTCTGTACGATCGGCAGTTCGTTCGGCGAATGTTCGGTGTCGAGCAGCACCCAGTCAAAGCCGGCATCAGCCAGCACTTCGGCGGAAATCGCGCTGCATAGGCTCGACCAGATGCCGATCTGCGGTTTGCCGGCCTTGATGGCCTTTTTGAATTGATTGACGGGTAAATCCATGGTTGCGCTCCCTGTATCTCGATTAAATGAGTCTGGATTGATTGATTAATGGACCACTTCGGGGTCCGGCGTCGGATCACCGTGATGCAAGATATCCAGATCGCAGCCCTTGTTGGCCTGGGTAATGTGCTGGGAATAGAGCTTCCCGTAGCCCCGGCTGTAATGCGGCGCCGGCTGTTGCCACGCCGCTTTGCGCTTCGCCAGCTCTTCGGCACTGACCTTCAGCTCGAGTTTGCGCGCCTCGACATCGAGTTCGATCAAATCGCCATCGCGCACCAGCGCCAGCGGCCCGCCGATGTAAGCTTCCGGGGCCACATGCAGCACACAGGCACCGTACGACGTGCCGCTCATGCGCGCATCGGATATGCGCACCATGTCACGCACACCTTTCTGCAACAGTTTTTTCGGAATCGGCAACTGGCCCCACTCGGGCATGCCGGGCCCGCCCTGCGGACCGGCGATCTGCAGCACCAGCACCGAATTCTCGTCGACCTTCAGGTTTTCGTCGTCGACGCGCGCATACAGGTCGTCCTAGTTTTTGAACACTACCGCCGGTCCCGTATGTTTCAGCAGGTGCGGCTCGGCCGCAGTCGGCTTGATCACCGCGCCATCGGGCGCAAGATTGCCGCGCAGCACCGCGAGCCCGCCGCTGGCTGACAGCGGGTTATCGCGCCGGCGGATCACGTCGTCGTTATAGATTTTTGCGCCTTCGAGGTTTTCACCGAGCGTGCGGCCATTCACGGTGGCGCAATCGAGGTTCAGCAGGTCCTTCAACTCCGACATCATCGCACGCAGCCCGCCGGCGTAATAAAAATCCTCCATCAGGTACTTCTGACCCGCAGGGCGGATGTTGGCCAGCACCGGCGTTTGCCGCGCCAGTTCATCAAAACGATCCAGCTTCAGATCAACACCGGCGCGCCCGGCCATTGCCACGAGGTGTATCAATGCATTGGTCGAACCCGACAGCGCATGGACCACCGTGATCGCGTTGTCAAAAGCCTTGGCCGTGAGAATTTCCGAAGGCCTGAGGTCGTCCCACACCATTTCGACGATGCGCCGGCCGCTGGCGGTCGCCATGCGCGGATGGTTGGCGTCCGGCGCCGGAATCGACGCGGCGCCCGGCAGGGTCAGGCCCAGTGTTTCCGCGACTGACGTCATCGTCGAGGCGGTACCCATGGTCATGCAATGGCCGTACGAGCGCGCGATCCCCGCTTCCACCTCATCCCATTCGTGTTCGGTAATGTTGCCGGCGCGCAATTCCGCCCAGTATTTCCATGAATCGCTGCCCGAGCCCAGCGGCTCGCCGTGCCAGTTGCCGCGCAGCATCGGCCCCGCGGGCATATACAGAAACGGCAGCCCCATCGATGTCGCGCCCATGATCAACGCCGGCGTGGTCTTGTCGCAGCCGCCCATCAACACCGCGACGTCCACCGGATAACCGCGCAGCAGTTCTTCGGTTTCCATGGCCAGCATGTTGCGATAAAGCATGGTCG
>JBFKCU010000378.1:0-3127 GCA_041620115.1 Burkholderiales bacterium
CAAGCGGCTGAAAAGCGCAGAAGTCGCCGGCCAGGCGCATGTCAAGACGGGATCTCTGTCAGGTGTGCGCTCGATTGCCGGTTACGTGCTCGACGCACAGGGTAATCGCGTGGTGGTCGTGTTCCTCGTCAACCACGCCAATGCCTTCAATGCCCAGCCGGCGATGGATGCGCTGCTGTCGTGGGCGCACAACCGCGACAGCAGCAGTTGCTGCGGAAGGCAGGAGCGGCGGCGGGGGAAGAAATAATTCAGTCGCCTCGCCGGAGACCGTCGCACCGGCCTGTTCAGCGTCCCTTCACTGCTTCCGCCACACGATCGCCACGCCATGATGCCTCAACCAGAATCGTGACAGCACCTGTACGGCTCCGGCAGCAGCCAGCGCCCACAGAAACGCAAGTCCGATGCCCGCGGCCGGCAAGGCCCAAGCCAGCACGACACAGAAAGTGCTGAATGAATAGAAACCGGCACCATCCCACGCAATAGCTGAACCGTAGCGGCCGCGCCCGCACTGCGATGCGTAAACAATGCGAGCACCGTGCCCATCACCGGAAACATCGCGAACACGCCGCTCAGCCCGGGTCCCAGGCTTGCCGCAAAGTGCGTGACGGCCAGCACGAGCACGGTCCCCAAGCCCATACGCAGCAGCAGGTCGTTTGCCGGCTTTGACAAGGTTCTCGTGGATGCCGGCAACACCGGATACAAGCGCGGCGCCAGACACAGGCCTGCCAGCACGGCAATTCCCGCATACAGCAGCGTGGCATTCCATTGATTCAGCACGAACACCGCAGTGGCGTAACTGACGTATGCGAGTGGCAAGCTCAGCGGCCAGGGGTACCGCGTGGCTGCCCATGCATAACCCAGGCCGAAAGCCAGCATGGCCAGCACGGCCGACAGCGTGCCAACTGCGGCTTGCGATGCGAAAGCCGGACCTTGTTCGAGCGCGATGAACCACAGGATCGGTCCCGCGACTACCGGAAACGCCGAAAGCCAGCCGGCCGCTGCAGGCCCCAAGCGCCGGCCGGCAAGCGTCACCAGCAGGATCAGCGCCGGCACGATGGCCAGCTTGAGTATGAGCACGGCGTGCATGTTCAGCCTTCAGACCGTCGGAATCCGCGACGCACGGACGGCCGACGCGAAATGGTTGCCGCATTCACGGAAAACCGGATCCTTCAGATAAAACGGGTGATTTATGTCTATTCTTCTTGTGCTAACGACTGATTACAACGCCAGCGCCCCCCAGATCGCATCCACCCGCTTCTTCACGTCCTCACTCATCGCAATCGGCGTGCCCCACTCGCGGCTGGTTTCCGCCGGCCATTTGTTGGTGGCATCGATGCCCATCTTCGAGCCGAGACCCGCGACCGGGCTGGCGAAGTCGAGGTAATCAATCGGCGTCGCATCGACGATCAGGGTGTCGCGCCGCGGATCAACGCGCGTGGTCAGCGCCCACATCACTTCCTTCCAGTCGCGCACATTGACATCGTCATCGGTGACGATGATGAACTTGGTGTACATGAACTGGCGCAAAAAACTCCAGATGCCGAACATCACGCGCTTGGCGTGGCCCGGATACTGTTTTTTCATGCTGACACACGCAATGCGGTACGAACAGCCCTCGGGCGGCAGATAGAAATCAACAATCTCCGGAAACTGCTTGACCAGCAGCGGCACGAACACTTCGTTCAGCGCCTCGCCCAGCACCGCGGGTTCGTCCGGCGGCTTGCCGGTGTAGGTTGAATGGTAGATCGGGTCGCGGCGCAGCGTGATGCGCTCCACCGTGAACACCGGAAAACGCTCCTGCTCGTTGTAATACCCGGTGTGGTCGCCGAACGGGCCTTCGAGCGCCGTGTCGTCGGGATGGATATAACCCTCGAGCACGATCTCGGCGCGCGCCGGCACTTTCAGGTCGTGCGTCAGGCATTGCGCGATTTCGGTTTTCTCGCCGCGCAGCAGTCCGGCGAACTGGTATTCGGACAATGAATCCGGCACCGGCGTCACCGCACCCAGCATGGTCGCCGGATCGGCGCCCAGCGCCACCGCCACCGGGAACGGCGTACGCGGATTTGCCAGGCAGTGGTCGCGGTAATCGAGCGCGCCGCCGCGATGCGCCAGCCAGCGCATGATCAGTTTGTTGCGGCCGATCACCTGCTGGCGGTATATGCCGAGGTTCTGCCGCGTCTTGCTCGGCCCGCGCGTCACCGTCAGTCCCCACGTGATCAGCGGACCGACATCGCCGGGCCAGCAGGTTTGTATGGGCAGGCGCGCGAGGTCGACGTCCGCGCCTGCCCACACCTGTTCCTGGCATGGCGGATTCTTGATCTCCTTCGGCTGCATGTTCATGACCTGGCGCAGCAGCGGCAGCTTGTCCCAGGCGTCTTTCAGCCCCTTGGGCGGCTCGGGTTCTTTCAGTTGCGCCAGCAGTTGCCCGAGCTCACGCAATGCCGCAACCGACTCACGCCCCATGCCCAAAGCGACGCGCTGTGGCGTGCCGAACAGGTTGCCAAGCACCGGCATGTTGTGCCCCTTCGGCTTCTCGAACAGCAGCGCCGGACCGCCGGTTTTCAGCACGCGGTCACAAACCTCGGTCATTTCCAGCCTGGGATCAACCTCGACGTTGATGCGTTTGAGTTGCCCGTCGCGCTCGAGGCCGGCGAGAAAGTCGCGCAGGTCACGATAGCTCAACGCGTCACCCGGATGCCCAGCCACAGATCCAGCGCCAGCCCGATGAAAATCACGCCGCCGACCCAGTTGTTGTTGAGAAAGGCCTTGAAGCAGCCCTCACGCGTGCGGCCGCGCATGAGCCGGTACTGGTAGAACACCAGCGCCGCCGCGACCAACAGCCCGCCGAAATAGGGCAGTCCGCGGAACTGCCACCAGCCGATCCAGGCCATCAGGCCGAGAAACGCCGCGTGCGCGGTCATCACACCGGCAATGTCGAACCGGCCGAACAGGATGGCCGAGGACTTGACCCCGATCTTGCGATCATCATCACGATCGACCATGGCATAGGCGGTATCGTAGGCGATGGCCCAGAACATCGTCGCAATCAGCAACAGCCAGGCCACGCGCGGCAGCGCGTTCCACTGCGCCGCGTACGCCATCGGTATGCCGAAGCCGAACGCCAGCC
>JBFKCU010000379.1:0-3127 GCA_041620115.1 Burkholderiales bacterium
CCGGTGCCCGCATTCTTGTGCAGCAGGCAGAAATACATGTAGCGCCCGTCGATCACCGGCGCCTTGCCGGTCGACAGGTGCGGCGTCAGATAATTACTCTCAAAATTCTCAAAGCGATAAAACGGCATGGCGTAATACCCGCGAGTCATAACAAAATGGTGTTGGTGTAAGTCTCTCCGCCGCGCATGCGAGTCCGCCGGTGCGGCGTGGATCATCGGTAATGCTAGCACGCGCTGTCGCGCGGACCAACCCGCAGACCACAATGCGCGACGCGGCATCGGTGCCGTTACGTCTGAGCGCGCAGCCGCATCAGCGTGTCATCGATCAATTGTCGCGATATGTGGACAGGCTCGGGCAGTTCGGGCAATGCGTCGATGTCGAACCAGCGCGCATCTTCGAGTTCGGTGCCGTCCGGAACCACTTCGCCGCCCGCCCACTCGGCGCTGAACGCCATCACCAGTGAGTTCGGAAACGGCCATGGCTGGCTGCCGTAGTAACGCGGCTTGCGTACATGCACTCCGACCTCCTCCAGCACCTCGCGCGCCAGGCACTGCTCCAGCGCCTCGCCGGCTTCGACAAAACCGGCGACGACCGTATACCGGCCCGGCGCGTAACCCGGCTTTCTGGTCAGCAGGATTTCATGGTCGCGATACACCAGTGACATGACGACCGGAGATATGCGCGGATAGAACACCAGGCGACATTGCGGACACTCCCGCGCGCGATCCGCCGCGTGCGGCACCGTTGGCGCGCCGCAGGCGCCGCAGTGCCGGTGCGTGCGCGTCCATTCGAGTAACTGAAAGGCCTGGCCGGCGACGGCCGCCGCAGGTTCATCACCTTCGAGAATCAGCGCGCGCAGGCCCAGCAGTTCCAGTCCCGGCGGCAGCGTCGCGTCCTGCGGCAGCGCCAGGCCGTAACAATGCACGCCGTCCAGCGTACCCAGATAGTGCCCGCTGTCCAGATCAAAACCGCATTCGGGAATCTCCCACTGCGGTATGGCCGGACGACCGCCTTCGCGGACAATGAAGATACGGTTGCCATGGAACACGCAGCAGGCGACCCGACCTTCGATGCGCGTCGGCGCGCGATGCCCCGGCACAAACACCACGGACGTCATCCCCCGCTCAAATCTTGCCGTTGAACAACGCCAGGGCCGCGTTGTAATAGATGTTGTCGCGCTCCTGCGGCGTCAATCCCGGCGTCATCTCGACGCGATCGACCGGCGCCATTTCACCCATGTCGAACGGCGCGTCGGTGCCGAGCACGATCTTTTCAGAGCCGATGACGTCGATCAGGTGCCGGATTGACTGCGGACTGTGGGTCAGCGCGTCAAACCAGAAACGTCTGAGCATTTGCAGCGGATCGGATTTGGTTATCGCCGCGGTGTCCGGACGCACCTTGTGGCCGTGGACAAAACGGCCGATCTGGTACGGCAGAAAACCGCCACCGTGCGCAAGCAGGATTTTCAGGTCCTTGAGTTCATCCAGCGCGCCGCTGAACATCAGCTTGCCGACCATGATGGTGGTATCCAGCGGATTGCCGATCAGATTGGTCAGATAGTAACAATCGAGGCGCCCGCCCGAACCCTGGGTATTGGGATGCGCAAAAACCATCACTTTCAACTCTTCGATACGCTTCAGTACCGGACGGAATTTCGGGTCCGCCAGCTCCTCTTCACCGATCGCCGTGCCCAGTTCGACGCCCTTGAAACCGTACTCCTTCACCACGCGCTCGAGTTCGACGATGGCCGCTTCCGGATGCTGCATCGGCAGCGTGGCCATGCCGCGCAACCGGTCGGGTTTGGCTGCCACCATCTGAGCGATGCCATCATTGACGATACGCGCCGTATTGATGGCCAGCTCGTCCTTCAGGTTGTAAAAAAAACATTGCGGGCCCGGCGAGATGAACGCAATGTCGATTTTCTTGCGATCCATCGACTCGAGCTTGGCCTCCGCGTCGTAGAATTCCGCCTCGAACGGGAAACGCACCTTGCCGCGGATGAATACGCGGTCCTTCCCCGTTCCTTCGATCTTCGTGTTGTAAACCGGATTACCCTGCATCGCCTTGACCAGGGTTTCCGGAATTACGTGGTTGTGTACGTCTATGCGTTTCATGCTTGCTCCTGATTGCTGGATTTTTTACGTTGCCGGGCGGCGCCTGCCGCACCGGGCAGGCTGAACACGCCATCGTCCCCGAGTGCGCGCACTTCGGCGACTACGATCTGGGCGACCTCATCGATGGCTGCCGACGGGCGCCGCTCCACACGCTGGGCGAGCGTGAGTATACGATGGATGTTGGCATCGACTATCGGCCAGGCCGCCATGTGCCGTGCGGCGAGATCTTCGTGAAACGTCGACACCGGCATCAACGCCATGCTGGTACCGCGCAGCACCAGGCGGCGTATGGCCTCGACTGCGTCAATCTCGGACTCCATATGCACGCGCGCGCCATGCCGCTGCAGTTGCTCGTCGGCAATGATGCGTATGGCTTCGGTGCTTATCACGGGTGTACGCGCCAGTTCAGCGGCGGTGATGAAACGGCGCGCGCCGCGCGACGGCCGCCGGGCGAAGACGACGATGGGTTCTGAATTCAGCGGTGTCACTTTGATGCTGCGCGAGTTCGCCGGATTGGTGAGGATCGCGACATCCGCACGTCCTGCCAGCAACCAGTCGTAGAGCTGGTTGCTGAACCCCTCGACGACTTTGAGGCTGATCTGCGGGCACTGGCGGCGCATGCGTTCCACCATTCCGGGCAACAGCAGCGGCCCCGTCGTCGGCGACACGCCGACGATGACCTGTCCCTGGGCCGCCGCGCTGCTGCTGCGCAATTCATCCTGCGCCCTGCCCAGTTCGCGCAGGATGCGCTGACAATGGTCGAGAAACTGCCGACCGGATGTGGTCAGGCGCACCCCCCGCGGCATGCGCACCATCAATGCGACCCCCAGTTCCTTCTCCAGCACACGGATGTGACGTGACAAGGCCGGCTGGGCTACACGCAGATGCTGGGCCGCGCGCGTCATGCTGCCGAGCTCGGCGATCTGGACAAAATAGCGGATGCCGCGCAAATCCATGTTCAGTGTGCCCCTGCAGGGCGATAACCGGTTGAGATAACAAAGCGGCATGTATAG
>JBFKCU010000380.1:0-3123 GCA_041620115.1 Burkholderiales bacterium
AACCTGAGCGAGGCGGACCGTGAGCGGCTCGACAAGATCAATGCGATTCTGGATGAGCAGATCCGGCCGTACCTGCAAAGTGACGGCGGCGACCTGTATGTGATGGGCCTCGAGGGCAACAAGCTCTCGGTGCATTACCAGGGCGCGTGCGGCAGCTGCCCGAGTTCGCTGTCGGGCACGCTGGTCGGCATCGAAAACCTGGTGCGCCAGATCGAACCGGACATCGAAGTCGTCGCGGTCTGATCATGGCGGAATGGGTCAGGGTTTGCGCTGCGGGTGAGATTGCGCCCGGCACCAGCCGGGTGGTCGATGTGGACGGTGCGCTGATCGCGGTGTTCAACATCGGCGGCGAATTCTTCGCGATCGAGGACGTCTGTACCCACGACGGCGGCGAACTGGCCAGCGGCACGCTCGAAGGCGACCAGATCATCTGCCCGCGTCATGGTGCGCGCTTCTGCGTGCGCACCGGCGAGGCCTTGTCCGCGCCGGCGTATGAACCCACGGCCAAATTCCCGGTGCGCGTCGAGAACGGCGACATCCAGGTGATGGATGATCGCTGGGACTGACGATGTCGGAAAAAGGGCTGGCCTGACATGGATACGCTGACCCACGCGCTGTCCGGCGCATTGCTCGCACGCGCCACGGCCGGCATCGAGAAGCCGGCGCTGCCGATCGGCCGCCGCGTCGCCGTCGGCACCCTGGTGGCTGCGTTCCCGGACATCGACGTCGTGGCGTCGTGGATTTCGCCGCTGTCGTATCTCTACCACCATCGCGGCATCACGCATTCACTGGTGATGCTGCCATTGTGGACCATCCTGCTGGCCTCGATATTCGCTCTGATCTGGCGCCACGGGCCCGGCTGGAAGACCTATGTTCCCGTGGTCGCGCTGTCGCTGATGGTGCATATCGCCGGCGACTGGATCACCGGCTTCGGCACCATGATCTTCGCGCCGCTGTCGGATTACCGCCACGGGCTCGGCACCACCTTCATCATCGATCTGTGGTTCTCGGGCATCATCGTGGCAGGACTGGCGCTGTCGCTGCTGTGGCGGCGCTCGCGCGTGCCCGCCGTCGCGGGACTGGCGGTACTGGCCGGCTATGTCGTGATGCAATACGCGCTGCTGCAGCAGGCCATCGATTTCGGCGCGCAGCACGCGCGGGCCGCCGGCATCGAGCACGCGCGCGTTACCGCGATTCCGCGGCCGGTGTCGCCGTTCAACTGGACGGTGATGGTCGAAAACGCCGAAACCTACCACTACGCTCATATCAATCTGATCCGAAAGTCGGTGCAGACGCCCGCGCCCGATGCCGGACTGGTCGCCAGGCTGGACGCGGCGTACCGGCCGCTCGATCAGGCGGTGTGGGCCTCGGACGTGCGTTTCGGCAACGGTTCCCAGGGCGCCGCGGTGCGCGCGGTGTTCGAACACCCACAGTTTGCTTTCTTCCGCTGGTTCGCCGCCTATCCGGCGTTGCACGAGGTCGACGGAGACGCCACCGATCTGTGCGTCTGGTTCAAGGACCTGCGCTTCCTGACGCCGGGACGCGGCACTTTTCCCTTCATCTACGGCATGTGCAGCGACGGCCGCGGGCCGATGCGCCCGTACCGTCTCGACGGCAATATCCGCCTCCCCGTGTACTGAGCGTCCGGCTGCGACCGGAGACGCCGTGTGCCGGCTTGACGCAGATCAATCCGCAGGGCGGCACTGATGGCACACTGTGGCTCATGCATGCCTTCACCACAGGTCTGATCATCGCCGCGGCACTGGCCACGGCACTTCCTGTGTCTGCCGCTGCACCGGTCGAACCCGCGCCGGTGCAGCGCGAAATCATTCCCGGCTCCGAACTGATGACCAGCCAGGAGCGTGAACGCTACCGCCTGCGGCTGCGCGGCGCCGGCACGCCGGAGGAGCGCGAACGCCTGCGTGCCGAACACGTCAGGGCGATGGAGGAGCGGGCGCGGCTGCAGGGACTGCAGATCATCGTCTACTCGCGCGAGAAAAAGGTCAAATGAGCGCGCGCGTGATCGCAGCGCTGCTGTGCGGCGCATGGCTGGGCATGACGACGCCGGCGCACGCCGCCGGTGATCCAGCGCGCGGCGAGGTGCTGCACCGCGACTGCGTGGGTTGCCACGGCACAGAACTCTACGGACCGCCGCGCGCCAAGGTGAAAACGCTGGCCGCGCTGAAAAAGGAAACCGAGCGCTGGAACGACCGGATGAATCCGAAGTTCAGCAAACAGGAAATCGATGACCTGGTGGCTTATATGAACCGGGATTTCTACAAGTTTCCGCAGTAATGCCGGCAGCGCCACCATTGTCTTCCTATGCGGCAGGCTCGAGCAGTCCGCCGCTTTCCATCTGGCGCAGTGCATGATCCACCCATTTCATCGCCTGTGCAGTATCCGCAGGCGTTGCGGAAGCATCTGACACAGCCGTTTCGGCGTTGGGATCCAGGGTGCCGGCTTCGACGAGCGCGGTCAGGCGTGCCGCCAGGCGGTCGCGGTCGTGCTGCCCGTCCATCATCGGCAGCAGTGCACGGGTCAGCGGATCGAGCCGGATCGGGAGGTGGCACAGGTTGGTGGTCCATGCCGATCCGTCCTTGCCGTCCTGCCGCGCGATGCACCAGGCGCGGGGTCGGGGTTCATTTGCGCGGCCGACCCTGAGCGGCAGGGTCGAGATGGAACAGAGGCCGGCCATCACCATGCGCAGCAGAGTATGGATCACCCGATCGGCAACGGCCGTCTTGTGCGGCGCCGGGATGTCGCCGAGGGATTCGAGCAGTTGCGGCAGGGTGCGCGTTGCCGGATACGCTATGCCCAGCTGATCCAGCGCCTTTGCCGCGACCGGATCGTTGGTCGTGATCGTGATGCCGGCCGGATTGACCAGGGTCAGCGCATCGCCGTTTTTCCGGTCGGGCGCGAGCCGCAGGTTGGCGGCGAAATGCAGCCCGGCGATGCGCATGGCCTGTGGCGTGCGCTGGATGGACGCGGCGCGGTCCTGCCGCACCAGCAGCGTTTTGCGAAACTGCCGACCCTGCAGCAGATCATAGTATTGCTCGAACATTTTGACGTCCGGTCCCGACATCGCGCGGATCAGCCGGTTGAGCCCGGGATCGGCTTCTTCGG
>JBFKCU010000381.1:0-3116 GCA_041620115.1 Burkholderiales bacterium
CATGGCAGAAATCCGTCATCAGCCGGCTCACCTGCTGCGGCTCGGACAGAAACGGCGCATGCGCCGCACCGGGGATCACTTCCAGCCGCGCCTGCCCCAACCGGGAGGCCAGATACGGGCCCGCCCCTGCCGGCGTGATCTGGTCGCGATCCCCGTGCAAGATCAATGCCGGCTGAACGATGTCCGGCAGCAACGCGCGCAGATCCGTGGTCTGCAGCCACGACAGCGTATGCGTCAGGACATCACGACCCGGCAGCGGCCGTGCGCCCAGTGCCGCGTCCAGCTGCCGCGCAACTGCGCGTGATTGTGCGTCGCCCCGGGTCTCCAGCAGCAGGAATCGGCGCAATGTTTTTGCGGCATCCTCCGTCAGTTCCGCTGCAAACCGGTCCAGCACCGCCGCAGCGATGCCATGCGGCCAGTCGGCGGCGCTGACAAAACGCGGCGTGGTGCCGATCAGGATGAGGCGTCTGACCTGCTGCGGATGGCGATGGGCCCAGCGCAGCGCCAGCTGTCCGCCCAGGGACCAGCCGGCGACCACGCATGCGGGCGGCGCGCCGGCGGCCACGCAGTCGACGAGCGTATCCAGCGCATACGGCTCAACCGGGGGCGCGGTGCCATGGCCGGGCAGATCCGGCGCCAGCACTTCAAAGTACTCACCCAGCCGCGCAGCAAGGTCGGCCCAGACGCCGCCATGCATGCCCCAGCCGTGCAGCAACACTACCGGGGTTTTAGCCGCAGCCACGGGCATGGCGCTCATGCGGCATGAGACAGCGCGGCAACGAGCTTTGCGACGTCTTCGGGTGTGTGATCAGCGGACAAGGAGATGCGCAGCCGCGCGCTACCCTGCGGCACCGTCGGCGGCCGGATCGCCGGCACCAGCAAGCCCTGCGCTGCAAGCGCGCCGGACAGGGCCAGCGCCGCCTCGTTGCTGCCCACGACCAGCGGCTGAATCGGTGTATCTGCAGGCAGCAGGCGGTGCACGCCGCCGGCAAGGCCGCGCTGCAACTGAGCGATCCGTTCGCGCAGACGCCGGCGCCGCCATTCCTCATGCTCGATCAATTGCAGGCTGGCGCACAGCGCGTGCGCCAGCAAGGGCGGCATGGCCGTGGTGTAAATATACGCCCGCGCCTTCTGCACCAGGGTATCGATCAGCTCGTGGCCGCCCGCAACAAACGCGCCGGCCACGCCTGCAGCCTTGCCCAGCGTCGCCATGTAAATCACGCGTCCGGACGCAATGCCGAAATGGTTGAGCGTGCCGCGTCCCTGCGCCCCCAGCACGCCAAAGCCATGCGCATCATCGACCAGCAGATAGGCGTCGTGGCGGGCACACAATTCGAGCAGCGCGGGCAGCGGCGCGATGTCACCGTCCATGCTGAATACCGCGTCGGTGATGACCAGGCGTCGCCGCGCCGGCGTAATCTGCAGCAAGCGCTCGAGCATATCGAGATCACCATGCCCGTAACGCTTGAACGTCGCGCGCGACACCAGCGCGGCGTCATTCAGTGACGCGTGATTCAGGCGGTCGGCAAACACCGCATCGCCGCGTGCGGTGAGGGCGCTGACCACGCCCATGTTGGCCATATAGCCGGTTGAGAACAGCAACGCGCGCGGCAGGCCGACAAACGCCGCCAGCGCGCCCTCGAGTTCATGATGCGCCGTGCCGTGGCCGAGAATCAGGTGCGAAGCGCCGGCGCCTACGCCGTATAAATCGACGCCGTCCTTCGCTGCGGCCGCAAGACGCGGATCGGCCGCGAGGCCGAGATAGTCATTGGAACAGAATGCAATAAAGTCGCGGCCGTCAACGTGAACCCGCGCTCGCTGCGGCGATTCGAGCAGCCGGCGCGTGCGGCGCAGGCCCTGCGCATCGAACGCGGCCAGCTCGGCGGCCAGTTCAGCGTGCAATGGCAGCACAGGATGACGACGGCAGAAGGTTCGTGCTTATGCGACCGGCGCGGCCGCTAAGCTGCAGGATTCAGCGGCTTGAGTCCCAGCCGCGAAAACAGCGCACGGTCGTTCGCCACATCGGGATTGCCGGTGGTCAGCAGTTTCTCGCCATAGAAGATCGAATTCGCGCCGGCCAGAAAGCACAGGGCCTGAATGGCGTCGCCCATTTCCTGACGGCCGGCGGACAGCCGCACCATGGCCCTGGGCATGGTGATGCGCGCGCAGGCAATCGTGCGCACGAATTCCAGCGGATCCAGCGCCGCGGTGCCATGCAACGGGGTTCCCGGCACCTGCACCAGATTATTGATCGGCACCGACTCCGGATAAGGCTCCATGTTCGCGAGCTGCGCGATCAGTGCCGCACGCGATTCGCGCGTCTCGCCCATGCCGACAATGCCGCCGCAGCACACGTGCAGGCCCGCGTCGCGCACCTGTGCCAGCGTGTCGATGCGGTCCGAATATTCGCGCGTGGTAATGATTTCGCCGTAAAAATCAGCCGCGGTATCGATATTGTGGTTGTAATAATCCAGTCCTGCATCGCGCAGCTGCTCAGCCTGACCCGATTTCAACATGCCCAGCGTCGCACAGGTCTCCATGCCCAGGCCGCGCACCGCCTTGACCATGGCAACGACCTTGTCGAGATCGCGCTGTTTCGGACCGCGCCATGCGGCACCCATGCAAAACCGCGTCGCACCCTCCGCCTGGGCCGCGCGCGCGGCCGCTACCACCGCGTCGACCGACAATGTTTCCTGGTTCTCCACGCCGGTGTGATAGCGCGCCGCCTGCGGACAGTAACCACAGTCTTCGGCACAGCCACCAGTCTTGATCGACAGCAGCGTCGACAGCTGCACCGCGTTGGCATCGAAATGCTCGCGATGCACCTGCTGGGCGCGGAAGAGCAGGTCATTAAACGGCAATGCGAACAGCGCCTCGACGGCGGCGTTCGTCCAGCGCGGCGCCACGGGGGTGTCAGCAGGATGCGCAGGCTTTTCGTTGACTATGAGAGTGTCCATGGCAACATTTACAAAAAAGTGATTAAAATCAACATGTTATAGGCGAGCATCATCGCAGATGCACGAAAAATTGTCAAATTTCACGGGCATTTTACTTAACAACTGGCGGCGCATCACCCCGGCGATGTGGGGCGCGCGGTGCCTGCTGTGCGATGCGCG
>JBFKCU010000382.1:0-3113 GCA_041620115.1 Burkholderiales bacterium
AGGTCATCGACCGGTGCTGGGGACTGGGCGACAAGAATCCGATCCTGTCGATTCATGATGTCGGTGCCGGCGGCCTGTCGAACGCGCTGCCGGAACTGGTGCATACAGCACATCGCGGCGGCGTTTTCGAGTTGCGCGATGTACCCAGCGAAGAGCCGGGCATGTCGCCGATGCAACTGTGGTGTAACGAAGCACAGGAGCGTTACGTGCTCGGCATCGCGCCACTGGATCTGCCGCGCTTCAAGGCGATTTGCGAGCGCGAACGCTGTCCTTATGCTGTGGTCGGCACGGCGACTGCAGACGGTCAGCTGCTCGTCTGCGACCGGGAGTTCGGCAACAAACCTGTGGACATGGAACTCAACGTGCTGCTCGGCAAGCCGCCGAAAATGACGCGCGACGTCAAGCGTTTGGTGCGCGAGGGTCAGGTGTTTGATGCGTCCGGCATCGACATTCGCGAAGCGTTGTATCGCGTGTTGCGGCTGCCAACCGTCGCCGACAAGACGTTCCTGATCAGCATCGGCGATCGCACGGTCGGCGGCATGACCGCGCGTGACCAGATGGTCGGGCCGTGGCAGGTGCCGGTGGCAGACGTCGCGGTGACGCTGATGGGTTACAACACCATCCATGGTGAGGCCATGGCCATGGGTGAACGCACGCCGCTGGCGGTCATCAATCCCGCGGCGTCCGGACGCATGGCGGTGGGCGAGGCGATCACCAATATCGCTGCCGCACCGATCGCGCGTCTGGGTGACGTCAAGCTGTCGGCGAACTGGATGGCCGCCGCCGGGCATCCGGGCGAGGATGCGGCACTGTTCGATACGGTACATGCTGTGGCGATGGAGTTGTGCCCGCAACTGGGAATCAGCATCCCGGTGGGCAAGGATTCGCTGTCGATGAAGACGACCTGGAGCCAAGGTAATGCGCGCAAAGAGGTGGTCGCACCGCTGTCGCTGATCGTATCAGCCTTCGCACCGGTGACCGATGCACGGCGCACGCTGACGCCGCAACTGCGCACGGACTGCGGTGATACCGAACTGCTGCTGATCGATCTGGCGCGCGGACGGACCCGTCTGGGGGGGTCGGCGCTGGCCCAGGTTTACGACGCGTTCGGCGACGCCACGCCGGATGTGGTCAATGCTGACGATCTGAAGAACTTTTTTGGGGCAATCCAGGCATTGAACGAACAGGAACTGCTGCTCGCCTATCACGACCGTTCCGATGGCGGCGTGATCGTGACTTTGTGTGAAATGCTGTTTGCGGGGCGTTGCGGTGCACTGATCGAACTGCCGGATTTCGCCGAATCGCAGTTGTTCACCGAAGAACTGGGTGCGGTGGTGCAGGTGCGCGGCGCCGAACGTGACCGGGTCATGGATGTCATTGCCCGCGCCGGCCTGGCTGCGCACAGCAGCTTCATCGGCAGCGTCAACAACAACGGGCGACTGGTGGTGAAGGTCAGCGGTGCCACCGTGCTCGACGAGGCGCGCGTCGATCTGCATCGTGCCTGGTCGGAGACCACCTGTCGCATGCAGCAATTGCGCGACAATCCGGATTGCGCGCAGCAGGAATATGACCGGCTGCTCGATGTCGGTGATCCGGGGCTGAGTCCCGCACTGACCTTCGATCCCAACGAGGATATCTGCGCGCCTTATGTTGCGCGGGGCGCGCGGCCGCGCGTCGCGATCCTGCGCGAGCAGGGCGTGAACGGCCAGATCGAAATGGCGGCGGCGTTCGATCGCGCGGGCTTTGCCACGGTCGATGTGCACATGAGCGACATCATTGCCGGGCGCATCAGCCTGAAGGATTATCAGGGCGCTGCCGCCTGCGGCGGTTTTTCCTATGGCGACGTGCTCGGGGCGGGTGAGGGCTGGGCCAAATCCATCCTGTTCAATGCGCGCGCCCGCGAGGAATTCGCCGCCTTTTTTGCACGCACAGACAGTTTTGCGCTGGGTGTGTGCAATGGCTGTCAGATGATGAGCAATCTGCATGAACTGATTCCGGGTGCCGGCCACTGGCCGCACTTCGTGCGCAACAAGTCCGAACAGTTCGAGGCGCGGTTCGCGATGCTGGAAGTGCAGCAGTCGCCGTCGCTGTTTTTCAGCGGCATGGCGGGCAGCCGCATCCCGGTGGCGGTGGCGCATGGTGAGGGTTACGCCGAGTTTTCCGATGCGGCTGCGCTGGCCGCGGCACAATCACTGGTGGCCGTGCGCTTTGTCGACAACCGTGGCAGGGCGACCGAGCAGTATCCGTTCAATCCCAATGGCTCGCCGCAGGGCATCACCGGACTGACCACGGCGGATGGACGCTTTACCATCCTGATGCCCCATCCCGAGCGCGTATTCCGTACCGTGCAGAATTCCTGGCATCCTGCGACGTGGCAGGAGGACGGACCATGGCTGCGCATGTTCCGCAATGCGCGCAAATGGATCGCCTAGACCGCGCATGGCGGACGTCATGAAAACCGACGCGCCGTTTTACACTGAAGCAGAACTTGATGCACTGGAGGCCACGGATCCGGTGGCGGCGGTGCGCATCGCACGCGAACAGATGCAGCTGCAGAAGCTGCTGGCGCAGTCAGCGGCCGCTGCCGCGGGACCGCTGCCGAGTGCTGAGCAGGTGCGCGCGGTGATTGCCGAAGTGCGGCAGATCCTGGTGCGTGACGGCGGGGATATCGAATTCGTCAGCTTTGAAGACCGGACGCTGACGGTGCGGTTGAAGGGCAGTTGCGCGGGCTGTCCACGCGCGCCGCTGGATCTGAAGCATGTGGTCGAGGCGATGGTACGGCGGCGTTATCCGCAGATCAGCGCGGTGCGTAACGTGCCCTGAAGTTATTTAAAAGTATTAAAAAACAACTACTTATCATTGCTCTCCCGTTCCGCAGCCTCCACATCCTCGTGTTCGCCGGCGGGTGCGGCGTGCCAGCGCAAATCCAGGGTCAGCGGGAACGCCGGATTGGGTATTTCGGTTTTGACCTGCATCGGTCCCGGCGTATGGCCGTGGTCCCAGAAACGGGCAAACCGCCGTGCTTCGGCTTCGTTGGCATTGACCGGTCGGGTGCTGTAAGTACGCCCGCCGGGATGGGTCACATGATACGTGCAGCCACCGATCGAGCGCCG
>JBFKCU010000383.1:0-3110 GCA_041620115.1 Burkholderiales bacterium
CAAGGGGCTGGAATTCGATGTGGTGATTGTGCCGGGACTGGACCGGACTTCGCGCGGCGACGACAAGAAACTGTTTTTGTGGACCGAGCAGCCGGATGTGCGCGGCGCGACCGAACTGCTGCTCGCGCCCATCAATGCCGCCGGTGACGATGGCGATGCGATCTATCAGTGGATAGCACGTTTCCATGGCGAAAAGCAGGCGCTGGAGGACGGGCGCCTGCTGTACGTCGCTGCGACCCGCGCCAAACGTCAATTGCATCTGCTGGGGGCGGTCAACGTGTTGATTGACGACACGGGTGAGCGACGGATCAGGACGCCGTCGGCACGCTCGCTGCTGGGCAAACTGTGGCCGGTGGTGGCGCCGGAATACGAAGCGGCGCTGCTTGCGACGGCGGAAGTCTCCGGTGGCACGGCTGCCGGACTTGCGCTAATCGATCAGCAATTGCGCCGTCTGTCCGCCGGCTGGCAGCTTCCGGCGCCGCCCGGTCCCGCGACCTGGCAGCCGCCACCCGATCCGGTGCGGACGCAGGACGATCTCGAGTTTTCGTGGGCCGGCGAGACGGCGCGCCACGTCGGCAGCGTCGTGCATCGCTGGCTGCAGCGGTTTGCCGAGGACGGTGTGACGGCCTGGGATGCCGGCCGGATTGCGGCCCTGGAACCCGCGATCCGGCACGCGCTTGCAGCACACGGTGTTGGCGAGAGCGAACTGGCTGCGGCCGCGTTGCGCGTGCAACGGGCGCTGACGGCGTGCATCGATGATGCGCGCGGGCGCTGGGTGCTGGGCGCACATGACGATGGCCGCTCGGAACTGCGCCTGTCCGGCATCGTCGGCGGTCGTCGCATCAACGTGGTCATTGATCGCACGTTCGTCGATGAAGAGGGTGTGCGCTGGATCATCGATTACAAGACGAGTGTGCACGAAGGTGCGGATACCGGCGCTTTTCTCGACAACGAGCGCGAGCGCTATCGTACCCAGCTTGAACGCTATGCGGCACTCATGTCCGCCGGCGGTGTTCAACGCATCCGGCTGGGACTCTATTTTCCGCTGCTGGCGGGCTGGCGGGACTGGGATTACCGCGTCAACTGAAGCGTCTGTGCGGTAGCGCGAGTGCCGCCGGACGCAGACCGTGAATGCGATTACGCGGGTTGCGACGCCGCACGATAAGACTTAGCATCAGGTTTCCCCTTGCAGTATTCGCGGTTAATTCAAAATCATTCGAGGAGTCCCATGACAACCAGATACGCTTTTATTTCAGGCGGCCTCGCGCTGCTGCTGGCGGCCGCAGCGCTGGCGCCCGGTGCGGCGCAGGCGCAGGGAAAATTTCCCGAGCGGCCACTGCGCCTCGTGGTGCCGTTCTCGCCGGGCGGCGTCAATGACATCATCGGCCGGCGTTGGGCGCAGGAAATGTCGCAGGTGCTCGGGCAGAACATCATCGTCGAGAACAAGTCCGGCGCGTCAGGCGCGATCGGTGCGATGGAGCTGGTGCGCTCCAAGCCCGACGGCTACACGGTGCTGATTGCGAACACCACGACGCATGTGCTCAATCCGCTCAGCAAGAAAGACCTTGGGTATGATCCGATCAAGGATTTCACCGCGCTGGGCATCATCACGCTGGTGCCGACCGGCATTGCCGTGCATCCTTCGTTGCCGGTGAAGGATCTGAAGCAGCTGATCGCCTTCGCCAAACGGAATCCGGGCAAGCTGTCGTTCGGTTCGGCCGGCACCGGCAGCATCACCCACCTCACCGGCGAGATGTTCAAGCAGCTCAACGGCAACCTCAAGATCGTGCATGTGCCGTACAAGGGCGCGGGCCCGGGGCTCACCGACCTGGTGGCGGGACACATTCCGATGTACACGCCGACCATCAGCCCGGCGCCGCTGCAGTACCACAAGTCGGGCCGCATCCGCATCCTCGCCATCTGCTCGGATGAACGTTTGAAATCGGTGCCCGACATTCCGACCGCGGAAGAAGCCGGCATGAAGGACTTCACCGTCCAGGCCTTCAACGCGATGTTCCTGCCCGCGGGCGTGGCGCAGCCGGTGCTGGATGTGCTGCATCAGGCCAATCAGAAAGTCCTGGCGAACGCCGGCATGCAGGATTTCCTGCGCAAGGCGGGGGCGGAGCCGGTCACCACGTCATCGCCCGAGCGCGCGGTGCAGTTCATCCAGAAGGAACTCAAGCGCTGGGGGCCGATTGTGCGCGAAGTGGGCGGCGAGTCCTGATCCGCGCCGGTCATCGCGCACCGACGGCGGCCGCGGCCGCCGTTTTAATGTAACTAATTGATGATATTGGATAAATTATGAAATCCTGCTGGATCGTCACCAAAGACCATAAGACCCATCTCGAATTCCGCGACGTCGCGCAGCCGCAGCCCAAGGCCCAAGAGGTGGTGATCAAGGTGCACGCGAGCGCGATGAACCGCGGCGAAATTTTTGCCGGTGGCGTTGTACACGGCGGCCCCGAAAAACTCGGCGGCAACGAAGCCTCCGGCGTGGTGCATGCCGTGGGCGATGGCGTCACGCAATGGAAAAAGGGCGATGCCGTGTTCGGTCGCGTGCGCGGCGGGTTTGCCGAATATGCGGTGATGGACCTCGCGCAGGTGTTGAAAAAGCCCGAGAAGCTGTCGTGGGAGCAGGCGGCCGCGGTGCCGATCAGTTTCATCACCGCCTGGGAAATGGTGTGCAGCTACGGCAAGCTCAAGGCCGGCGAGACCATGCTGGTGATGGGCGCGTCATCGGGCGCGGGTGTGGCGAGCATCCAGATCGCGAAAATGCTGGGCGCGAAAACCATCGGCACCTCGGGCTCGCAGGCCAAGCTCGACAAGCTGAAGGCAATCGGACTCGATTTCGGCATCGCCACGCGCAAGCCGGATTTTTATGAGGCGGTGATGCAGGCAACCGGCAACAAGGGAGTCGACCTCATCATCAACGGCGTTGGCGGCTCGGTGTTCGCTGAATGCATGCGCACGCTGGCTTTCCGCGGCCGCCTCGCGACCGTGGGTTATGTCGACAACGTGTTCAAGGCCGAGATCGATCTCAATGCCGTGCATGCGGGCCGGCTGGAGATTTTCGGCGTGTCGAACGCGCGGCTGCCGGCGAGCGGCAAGGC
>JBFKCU010000384.1:0-3109 GCA_041620115.1 Burkholderiales bacterium
GAACATGCGGTGGTAGTTCTCCAGCGGGAACTTGGAATCGACACCGACGAGCCCCGTCGGCGCCGGCAGCCGCAGCAGGCAATCGACGCGCGTGCCGTTGGACAGGGTCGCCTGCATTTCATAGGCGTTCGGCGGCAATACATTGCGCACCAGCCCCTCGAGCTGGACTTCGCCGAAGGCACCGCGTGCGCGCTTGTCGCCGAGCAGCTCCTGCAGGTTGACCACGCTGCCGGTCAGGCTTTCGATTTTTTTCTGTGCTTCGTCGATGGTCGCGAGCCGCGTCATCACGTTGACGAAGGTTTCGTTGGTCTTCTTAAAGCCTTCGTCGAGGCGTTCATTGACCTTGCCAGCGATCTCACCCAGGCGCGCATCGATCTTGGCATTGAGCGATTCGGTGGTCGCGGCCAGGCGCTCGAGCAGCGCCTCGCGCTGCCCGCCCATCTCCTGCGTCAATGTCAGCCGCAGCGCGTGCAGCACATCGCGCGTCTGCTTGAGTTCATCCGCGGTGGACACGCGCTGCCGGTCGCTGGTCTCGTCCAGTCTTGCGCCCAGCCGGTCGCCCTGCTGGGTGAGCCCGCCGTGCAGGTCGGCGAGCATGGCGCGATGCTTGTCCTCCAGCGACTGCTGCAACTCGCGCGCGAGACGGCTGATGGCCCGCCCCTGCATCACCATGACCACTACGGCGATAACCAAAAATACCAATAAAATCAACAGGATATAAAACAGCGGTGTTTCGCTCATTGCGGTGAGGCCCGTACGCTTGAAGTGCGGCCAGTATAGCGTCGGCGCCGCGCGCGCAGGAACTTCCTGCGCGATCAGGCGAGCTGGCGCAGCACCCTGAGCGGCGATACCTGCAGCGCCTGCCGCGTGCCGAGGTGACCGGCCAGCACGATGCCGACAATGCTGCAGACGAGGCCGACCAGCCACACCGTGACGCTGAAGCCGTAGCCGATGTTCATCACCCGCTGTGCCAGGACGTAGCCCAGCGCGTTGGCACCGGCGGCGGCAATCAGGCCGGAGAGCGCGCCGATCACCGCGAACTCGGCGAGCGTGGCGCGTGCGAGCTGCGCGCGGCTCGCGCCCAGCGCGCGCATGATCGTCGCCTGGTAGAGGCGCTCATCGTGGCTGCTCGCAATGGCCGCGTAGAGCACTACCAGCCCGGCGAGCAGCGTGAACAGGAACACGAACTGCACGGCCTTGGACACCTGTTCGATCATGATCTTGACCTGGCTCAGCACCTGCGCCACGTCGATCAGCAGGAAGTTCGGAAACTGTTTGACCAGCGCATTGAGCAGCGCCACGTTGCCCGGCGGCAGGTAAAAACTCGTGACATAGCTGACCGGCTGCTTCTCCAGCAGGCCCGGCGGCGCGACCACAAAGAAATTGACGTTGAACGAGTCCCAGTCGACCTTGCGCAGGCTGGTGACCTCCGCGGCAAAGGTGCTGCCCGCCGAATCAAAGGTCAGCACGTCCCCGAGCCCGATGCCGAGGGCACGCGCAATGCCGTCTTCCATCGAGAACTGATCGATGCGTTGCGGCTGCTGCTCCCACCAGCGTCCCGCGACCAGGCTGTTGTCCTTCTGCATGCGCGTGGCCCAGGACAGGTTGAATTCGCGGTCCACCAGCCGGCGCGCGCGGTCATCCGCATAGTCCGCGGGACCGACCTTGCGTTCATTGACCTGCAGCAGGCGCGCGCGCACCATCGGATGCAGTTCCGGCATCGCGATGCCCTGCGCCGCAAAAAACCGCTGCAGCGATGGGATCTGGTCTTGCTGGATGTTGACGATGAAACGGTTGGGCGCGTCCGGCGGCAGGCTGCCCTGCCACAAGTGCAGCAGTTCGCCGCGGATGATGGTCAATGTCAGCAGCGCCATCACGCCCGCGCCCAGCGCCATCACCTGCAGCATGCTGGCAAGACGCCGCCGGCGCAGGTTGGCAATGCCGAAACGCCACGAGACGCCGCCGCCGCGCAATTGCGACACCGCGACGATCACCAGCCACGACACCACCGCGGCGACCAGCAGTGCGCCGGCGAATCCCGCGAGCACCAGCAGCCCCGTCTTCAGTTCCCCGGCTTTCCACAACACCAGTGCGCTGATCACTGCCGCACCGAGCACATAACCGAATGCACCCATGCCCCTGGGCGCGCCGATATCCCGGCGCAGCACGCGCAACGGGGACACGCGGCCCAGCGCCGTCAGCGGCGGCAATGCGAATCCGAGCAGCAACGCAAGTCCGGTGACAAACCCCTGTACGGCCGGCATCACGCCGGCGCCGGGCAGCGCAACGGTCACCAGACCACCCAGCCACAGTGCCAGCGCATGCTGTGCGAGCCAGCCGATGACGCAGCCAACGAGGCTCGCGACGCAGCCGAGCGCGACGAACTGCAGCAGGTAGAGTCGCGTCACGCGACCCTGGCTCGCACCCAGGCAGCGCATCACCGCGCAGGCATCGAGGTGGCGCTGCAGGAAGCGCCGCGTCGCAAGGGCGACCGCCACCGCGGCGAGGATTACGCTGAGCAGTGTGGACAGCGCGAGGAAGCGCCCCGCGCGGTCCAGCGCCGAGCGGATTTCGGGACGCGCATCCTCGATGCTTTCGACGCGCTGGCCGGGCTCCAGTTGCGCGTTGACCCAGGCACGGTATGCATCGACCACCGCGGGCGGCCCGGCGACCTGCACGCGGTAACGCACGCGGCTGCCGACCTGCACCAGTCCGGTCGCGGCAATGTCGGCCTCGTTGATCAGCACGCGCGGTCCGGCGTTGATGAAGCCGACCGCGCTGTCAGGCTCCTGCGTAATGATCGCGGCGACTTTGAGGCGGCTGTTGCCGACTTCGACCGCATCGCCGTCCTGCAACTGCAGCCGCGTGTAGAGTTTTTCATCGACCCACACCGTGCCCGGTTCGGGGATAGCCGTCGCGCGCCGGTCCGGCTGGTACAGCGCGTCGGCAATGCGCAGTTCGCCGCGCAGCGGATACCCGGGGCTCACCACCTTGATTTCGGACAGCACATTACGATCCGCAATCGCCGTCATGCTCGGGAAACGCAGCATGCGCGTGACCTGCAGGCCGCGGCGCGCCGCTTCGGTTTCAAACGCGGCACCCAGCGGCC
>JBFKCU010000385.1:0-3106 GCA_041620115.1 Burkholderiales bacterium
ACTCGGTTGTTATCAGCGTACCGTGTGCCGGAGGCACCGCCGCGCTGTGCATCTCCGCACCCGCCTGCTGGATATCCCGGCGCGTGCTGATCGGCAAATCGCGGTATTGCTCCCAGGAGGTAATGCCTGCATTTTCCCGGCGCGCGTAACGTCGCCGGTAAAAAGGCACTGTCGAGACCGCGTGCCGGAATATCTGTGCAAACTGCGTCAGCTGCTGATCCTGCAATTGCGTCGGGGACCACCATTGCGACTGCTCCAGCTGGAACTGCAATGCCAGCATGGTGGCGCCGGACGCGTCGGGAAGCCCGGGCCAGGCAACACCGCTGACGGCGGACTGAACGGAATTCAAGGGCGTGATCATGAGAATCTGCGCGGTTCTCCGTTCAGTGTACCACCCGGATACGCAGCGAAAGCCCGCACCGGCATACGAATATCATGAACGCGACGGACACCAACCCGTGTTCAATGCACTGATACTGCATAAAACGGCGTCGAGCAGCCCGGGTATTCACCCCCGGGCGATTCAATCCGCCTTGATGCCGGCCGCTTTGATGACGGCCGCCCATTTCCTGAGTTCTGCCCGCAGAAACGCCGGAAATTCCGCGGGGTCACTCGCCACCGGCGCCAGACCGCGTGCGAACAATTGCTCTCTGAAGTCGGACGTTCTAATCACTGCTGCCGTGGCACCGTTGAGTTTTGCCAGCGTCGGTTGCGGAGTGTCCGCCGGCGCCACCAATGCGTACCATGCAGCGACATGGACGTCTTTGACGCCGGCCTCCATCAGCGTCGGCACCTGCGGCAACAACTGCGATCGTTCGGGACTCGTCACGGCAAGCGCCACAAGCATGTGTGAACGTATGTGCGGCAATAAAGAAGCCACATTACCAAACACCATCTGCGCCTCGCCGGTCACTACGGACATCGCCGCCGGACTGCTGCCTTTGTAAGGAATATGCACGACGTCAGCACCCACCGTGGCATTGAACAGCTCAGCCACCAGGTGCAAAGGCGTGCCCGTGCCGCCGGATGCGTAATTAAGTTTGCCGGGTTGGGCATTTGCCAACACAATCAAATCCCGGACCGTGCGTGCATTTACCGCCGGATGGACCGCCAGCACGTGATGTGAAGTTGCCAGCATGCTGACCGCCGCGAAATCGCGAACCGGATCGTAAGGCACCTTGCCCAGCGACGGGCTGATGGCCAGCGGTCCGATGAACCCCAGCAGCAGTGTGTACCCGTCGGGCGTCGCGTTCGCCACCAGATTTGTTGCGATGGTGCCGCCGGCGCCCGCACGGTTGTCGATGACCAGTGGCTGGCCCAGCAATTCACCCAGCTTCCGTCCGGCAGTTCTTGCCAGGAAATCGTTGCCGCCGCCGGGCGCGAACGGCACCACCAGACGCAGCGGCCGCTCCGGATAGTCGCCCGCGCTCGCGGGAAATATGAGCGCCAGAATCGAGAGCAGCAGAATCACGCGCATCAGCTTGCACCTATTTCGAATATCTTCCGATCAAGCACCCGATTATAGCGGCGCACGCAGGAGGAAGCCGTCGTGCGCCGCTCGACCGGCGATAAAACTTCCGGCTATGATGATTCATGGAAAAATTTCAGACATTGACTGCAGGCCCGACGACCACGATGGTCGACGAGCCGCTGGGAATCAGCGCCCCTCTGGCACGACAACAGGCACCGGCCCTATGCCATCAGGACCCGGAGTCACGGCAGAGTTGCGCCTGGAACCACGGCCTGTGGCAATACCTCAGGCTGCTGGGACTGATCACGACACCCTGGCATCACGCCGGATTTTTCAGGGGCGCTTTCGCCCGTGTCGCCGCCGACTGCAGCGCGCCCCGCGTCCTGGTTTCAGGAACTGCCGACTATTCCATGCTGGCCCATGTGCTGGCGATATTCGGTGAGCGCGACATCACACCGGCCGTAACGGTCATTGATCGTTGCGAAACGCCGCTTTTTCTGAATCGATGGTACGCCGAGCGAATGTCGCACCACATCAAGACGTGCCGCTCTGACATACTCGAATTCAGCAGCGCGTCCGCGTTTGATGTTGTCTGCAGTCATTCCTTTCTCGGCCAGTTCGACCCCGCGCAGCGCCTGCAGCTCCTCGCAAAGTGGCGGGATCTGCTGCGACCCGGAGGACGGGTGGTTACGGTCAACCGCGTCCGCCCTGCCGCCACCGCGACCCTGGTGGGATTCAGCGACGAGCAGGCACGGGCCTTCGGCACAGCGGTACTGCGCAAGGCTGAAGCCATGACAGAAATCGTAGGCGTCGAACCGCGGCAACTGGCGGAAGAAGCCCGGATCTACGCCGGGAAACAAAAGGCCTATCCGGTCAGATCAGCGGAAGAAATCCGGGCGTTGTTCGAACAGGCAGGGTTCACCGTGGAACAGCTGAAATGCACCGCGGTGACCGCCGGGGAAAGCGGCGGGGTCAGCGGACCCACGACCCCAGGCAGCGCGGATTATGCCTGCGTCATTGCGCGCCGGAAGTAACCGCTGAATACGCGCACCAGCATCGATCAGGATACGGGCGGCGTCCCGACTTCCGACACAAAGTCCTCAAATTTGCCGCCGGGGCCGCGTGGAATCACGTCCGGATAAACAAACTGCAGGCGAAACCCGGCCGGCAATTTCGACAGAAACTGCCGACGCAGCCGCTCCTCCTGCGCCTGAGTAATCGGCGCCGCGGTAACCAGCCTCACCTCGATCAGGTCAAATGCCTTCTGCACGAACTGATGCTGCAGCAGCGGGATCGTATCGGTGAGCCCGCGCATGCCGAATGACGGCCAGAATCTCCCGCCATCCGCCGTCACCAGCATGTTGCGCACCCGCCCCAGAATCCGCTTGATGACCGGCAGCCCGCGGCCACACGCACACGGCGCACCGGCCTCTGCGTAGTCCCCGATTTCGTAGCGGATCAGCGGTGTCGCGAAATTATGCAGGCTGGTAACGACGATGCGCCCGGTCTGCCCCGGCACACACGGCTTGCCCGCCTCGTCGATGATCTCGACCAGTACGCCTTCGGATTGCACATGGTAGTGCTCGTGGTCAGGGCATTGCAGGGCGATGTAGCCCACCTCGTTGGCCGAATACA
>JBFKCU010000386.1:0-3105 GCA_041620115.1 Burkholderiales bacterium
CCGACCTGTCCCCAGGCGGAGAAGGTCTGGAGTGCGATCGCGGCGGAGCGCGAGTTCGAATTCGCGGTGATCGACCTGGCGCAGCCCGAAGGCAGGGCGCTGGCGCAGCGGCTGCGGGTGCGCACCATACCGGCGACCGTCATCGACGGCGAATTGAAGTCGGTGGGCGTCCCCGGTCCGGCGGAGGCGCGGCAAATGGTGGCGGCGGCGCCCGCCAGGCGTCGCGCGTCAACGCGCCACGCCGGCATGTTTCTGTCTACGGACAACCGGTGGTTCATTTCCACCGCGATGCTGTATTTCATCGCCAGCGGCTTCTGGCTCGCATGGCATGGCGGCATCGTCGTCGACGGCAATCTGCGCGGCGTGGGACTGCATCTGTTCGGTGCGGGATTCGTGCAGTCGCTGATTTACGGCCTGGGTGCACACATGCTGCCCCGGTTTACCGGCAATCCCGTACATGCGGGCGCCCTGTCGTGGACGCAGTACGCGGCCCACAATGCCGGCGTGTTGATGCTGGTGGCAGCGATTCCGACGACGATCACGCCGGTGATGATCGCGGGTGCGGTGCTGATGTGGCTGGCGCTGGCGATCTATGCATGGCGCGTCTGGCCGGTGTTATGGCCGCCGGTGGCGAACGGCGATACCCTGTTGACCAATGGAGAACTGCAATGAACGGGAGACCCCGTGCCTGACGAAATCGTCAACCGCCTGCGGCGCTTCCACACGCGTTATTTTCCGCGGCTGAGAAAACAGTTCAAAGGTCTGGTCGAACAGGGCCAGCATCCGACGGTGCTGTTCATCGGCTGTTGTGATTCCCGCGTCGTGCCGCATCTGCTGATGGACAGCGGCATCGGTGAGCTGTTTGTCGTACGCAATGTCGGCAGTTTTGTGCCGCCGTTTGATGCGTCCCATGGCTACCACGGCACGGCCGCAGCCATCGAGTTCGCGGTGCTCAACCTGCAGGTGCGCGAGATCATCGTCTGCGGCCACAGCCACTGCGGTGCGATACGCGCGCTGTACACCGAACCGCCCGCCGAGGCACGGCACATGGCGAAGTGGCTGGAGCTGGGGCGCGACGCCGTGCTGCCGGTGACCCTGTCGGAAGAGGCGTTGCGCCGTACCGAGCAGCGCTCGGTCGCCCTGCAGCTCGAGCGCCTGATGGGCTACCCGATGGTGCAGCGGCGCGTGGAAGCCGGCGAGATTTTCCTGCGTGGCTGGCACTACCTGATTGAAGAGGGCAAAGTGCTGGTGCTGGATGTCGAGTCCGGGCGTTTTGAATCGTTTGACGCCGAGATCGAGGCCGCACGCGCCAGGGATCCGCTGTCCGGCATCAATCTGCTGCCCTGAACCCGGCCGCATACATCACTGGAGCACACCGATCGACTACGCCACGCTGAAGCTGATCCACGTATCCTGCGTGGTGACGAGCTACACGCTGTTTTTCGTGCGCGGCGTGTGGCTGTTGCGGGATTCGCATGGGCTGCGCCGGCCCTGGGTCAGGATCGTCCCGCATATGGTAGACACGCTGTTGCTCGCCAGCGCGATCGCGCTTGCGCTCATGCTGCGGCAATATCCGTTTGTTGCCGGCTGGCTCACGGTCAAAGTGCTCGCGCTGCTCCTCTACATCGGTCTGGGCCTGGTGGCCTTCCGCTTTGCGCGCACGCGACGCATGCAATGCACCGCGTGGCTGTTGGCGCAGGCGGTGTTCATTTACATCGTGGCGGTGGCGTTGACGCGCAATCCGTTGCCGTGGCGGAGCGTGATATAAAATACATCATAAAAACAATGGCTTATGACATTACTTCCCGGCGTATGACGTTTAATGCGGCCATCACGCGCTCACGGCACGCGGCCGGCGTGAGCTGATCGCTGGGCAGCTCAACGGTCGATGCGCGTTCGTCGGCGGCGAGCGGTTCCATGGTGGCGAGCTGGTGTTCGAGTACGGCGACATCGGCCTCGGACGGATCACTACCGGCGGCACGGCGGCGCCGGATGCGTTCACGGAGTATGGTTTTCGGCGCGGTCACGCTCATGATCAGGAATGGTGCCTTGCGGTCACGTGCAACACCGCGCAGCAGATCGCGCTGGCTGCGGTGCAGGAAGGCGGCGTCGATGATCGCGATCTGGCCGGCGCTGACCAGATCGCACGCGACGGCGGCCAGACGTTCATACACGCGCCGCGTTGCGTCATCACCGTAGAGGCCGCCGGCGACGGCACTGGCGGTGTCGGCCGATGACGGGAGCCCGTGCATGCGCTTCCTTTCGACGTCGGAACGGACGCGGATTGCGCCGGGCCGCCGCATGAGTTCGGCGGCGACGCGGCTTTTGCCGGAGCCGGACAGGCCGTGGGTGATGATCAGCGCCGGCGCCCGCGGGCGGGAGAACTGCTGCGCCAGGGCCAGGTACCTGCGGCATTCGTTGATCAGGCGTACCGATTCGTCCGCGGCGAGGCCGGGCTGGTGCGCGCGCAGTGCGTGCACCTTCGCGCGCACCATGGCGCGGTATGCCAGATAGAACGGCAGCAGCGCGACCCCTTCGTAGTCTCCGGATGCGTCGAGCCAGGCATTCAGGAACAGCCAGCCCAGGCCGGGCTGGCCGCGATCATGCAGATCCATCACCAGAAAGGCCGTTTCGCTGACGATATCGTTCCAGCGCAGTGACGGATTGAATTCGATGCAGTCGAACGGTACCAGGTGCCCGTCGATGCGTACGATATTGCCCAGATGCAGGTCGCCATGTCCCTCGCGCACGGCGCCCTCAATCCGGCGCTGGTCCATCAGGGCTTTGCGCACACCGTGCTCGGCACTGGTCCATGCGCGCAGCGCCGTCATCGCCGCGACGTCGTCGCGCGCGGACAATAACGGCTCGAGCTGATCGAAATTCTGCAGCGCCGCGTCGAGGATGGCGGACGGCGTCCCGTATGCGCTGCGCGCATCGCTGGCGGCGGCGGCCCGATGGATGGTGGCGAGTTCCGCGGCAAAGGCTTCCAGCTCCTGCGGCGCGAGTTCGCCGGTGGCCAAGAGGGTGCTGGCCAGTGCCTCCTGCGGGAACTGCCGCATTTTCACGGCGTATTCGATGGCGGTGCCGTCACCCGATACATGCGGA
>JBFKCU010000387.1:0-3096 GCA_041620115.1 Burkholderiales bacterium
GAATCTTATCGTAGCGTTCATTGAATCCTCCTCAATCAACATTCAGTTCGGCAGGCAAAAGATTGCGGGCTGTTTTATTGTTGCTCAGCTCCGCCTACAACAACATACGTCAGAAAAAAACACGCACTTGATACGTATACAATGGCATGCACTCACGTTTCACGGCAGGCGCATACTCGACACGGCCTGCCTTCAAATTGCATGGCAGGCACCGCCATCCACATGCCACGCAGCACCCGTCACGAAGCTCGTCCGCTCAGAGGCCAGGAAGGTCACCACATCCGCGACTTCCTCCGGTCGCCCCATCCGTCCCAGCGGGATCTTTGCCACCCGATCGCGGCGGATATCTGCTTCCGGCCTGCCGCTCAGCGTGGCGAGTTCGCGCATCGTTTCGTCCTGCCGATCCGTGTTGATAATGTGCGGCACAACCGCATTGACCAGAATATTGTCCGGCGCCAGTTCCCACGCCAGTGACTTGGTCAGATTGAGGACCGCGGCGTTGTTGACCCCGACGGGTATGTTATTTCCCCTGCCTTCTCGCGCGGCAACTCCCGAGAGGTTGATGATGCGTCCACTGCGGCGCGCCTGCATGTACGGAATTGCATGGCGCATGCAACGAACGTAGCCGCTGAGCTTCTCCTCGAAGAGTGCAGCCCAGCGCGCCTCGGTAAGTGACAGAAAATTCGCGGGATTGACGGTGGCTGCGCTGTTTACCAGGATGTCGATACAACCGAAGGCCGAAATCGCGGCCTCCACCATGGCCTTCACTTCAATATCGCGCTCAAGTTCGGCAGTCACGGCGACAACTTCGCCGCGGGTATCTTTTGCCAGGGCTGCCCGGGTGGCCTCCAGCCGAACCGGGTCGCGGGCAGTGATCATGACCCGCGCTCCTTCCTTTAACAGCGATGTCGCAATCGCAAGTCCGACGCCGCGGCTTCCACCCGTCACGATCGCAACCTTACCGGTTAATCCCAAATCCATGCCTGCTCCCGCTGTTAATGTGTGTAAATAAATGACGCGACACCGATTTCCTGCGCAATCACCTTACGAACTCTTCCCTCGGTCACCATTCAACCTGTTGCAGCCGCGGTTGCGCGCAGATCACTCAGGCACGAACCGCTTGCCGATCACGGGCTTGCTGGTTCCAAGCCCCGGCAGTTCCCACACACCCGCCCCACCCGGATTCAGATCGCCGCCGATGTTGGCATCGATGACATAAGGCCGGCCCGTCGCAATCCCCGCTTTCACCGCTTCCGCAAGATCCGCCGCCCTGTCCACGCTGACGCCCTCGATGCCCGCCGATTTCGCGAGCACCGCAAAATCCGGGTTATACGGAGCCTGCGTTTCCGGGTTCCTGAAATCGGTCGCCAGTTCACGGCCGTTGAGATAACCGCGCTGCAGACCGCGGATCGAGGCGTAGGCGTAGTTGTTCCAAACCACGTACACCACGGGAATGTTGTATTCGTACGCGGTCGCCAGCACGTTAGCATGCATCCAGAATGCGCCATCGCCAACCACGGCAACGCAAGGTCGATGCGGCGCCGCCAGCTTCGCACCCAGCGCGCCGCCCACGCCGAACCCCATCGGCCCGAACCCCATCGAACCGATCAACGAATCCGGTCGCCGTGGCTTGCAGAACTGGTTAAGCCAGTTGTGGTGCACACCGATGTCGCTGACCATGATTGCATCCTCGGGCAACACCTGGTCGATTTCGCGCGCCGCCCGCTGCGGATTGATCGGCGTGGTATCGAGCTTGAACCCCGGCGCAATGAAATCCTCCCACTCCTTGCGATAGCCGGCGATGGCATCCAGCCACGGCGCACGTTCGGCAGGAACATCGCCTTTGGCCATACGCCGGTCGAGTTCAGTGAGCAGTTGCCGCAAGAATGTCCGCACATCAGCCATCAGGCCCAGCGCAACCGGATAGTTGCGGCCGATTTCATCGGGATCGATATCGACGTGTATCAACCGCGTCGGCGGAATCGTGAAGGAGTAGCCCGGAATCCATGAACTGGAGGTACGATCGTCAAACCGCACGCCCAGCGCCAGCAGCACATCAGCCTGGCGTGCTGCGTGGTTGGCCTGGTAGGTACCATTTCGGGCCACCAGTCCCAAAGCCAGCGGGTGTTCGGAATTGATCGCCCCAAGCCCGCTCGCCGAGCAGGCTACGGGAATGCGCAGGCGTTCCGCCAGCGCCAGCAACTCTTTGGTTGCCCCGCCGTAACGCACGCCCTGCCCGACCAGTATCACCGGTCGTTGCGCGGAAAGCAGCATGTCTGCAGCCTTGGCCACGCCTTCCGGGTCGGCACCGCAACGGCACGAAATGTTCGAATTCCAGTCCTCCGGCCGCGGCGTGTCCTCCGGAATCGGCTCGTTGAACATGTCAAACGGGACGTCCAGCACGACGGGACCCGGCCGCCCGGTTACCATGGTTTTCCAGGCTTGGCGCACGGCGATCGGCAATTGCGCCGCAGTCGTAGGCTGAAACACCCGCTTGCAGTAAGCCCGGACCGTCGATGGAAAATCGGCCTGATGATGGCGATAGGTTTCCTGGAACGCGCCGCGATTGAACTGGCTGGTCGGCACGTTGCCGGTAATCGCATAAAACGGTACCGAGTCAAAAAACGCGTTCGCGAGCGATATCGGCATGTTGGCCGACCCCGGGCCGCAGGAAGTCAGTGTTGCCGTGGGCTGGCCGGAAACCCGGTAAAACACGTCGGCCATGAATCCGGCCATGCTTTCATGGCGCACCGAAATGGTTTTGATTTCGTCAGACCGCGCATGCAGTGCATCCAGGCAACCGATGTTGCCGTGGCCGCACAGACCGAACACGTAGGGTACTTTTTCGCGGACCAGATAGTCGACGATGACCCCGGCGCCGTCTTTGGCTACACCGGATTGACCGGACAACTGTGCTTTGCCCGGCGCGGGTGTGTCTGGAATGTCTGCCAACTCACTCTCCTCCATTGATCATTCGCCAGATTGCATGGCAGCACGCGGGTCGCACGTTTTTTGGCGCCACAGCAATTTCCCATAGCGCCCCCCAATCAGCCATCGTCGTTTCTCCATGTGAGAAGATCTTGTGGGCGTTCGGGC
>JBFKCU010000388.1:0-3090 GCA_041620115.1 Burkholderiales bacterium
GCATACTGGAAGACGATTTCGTCGGTTACATGGATAACCTCGGGCTGGCCCACCCCAAGCAGATGGACGTGGCGGTCCCGGCGAATAAGCAATGCGGCCGCGTCGAGAGCGCCGGCGCGGAGAACGAAGATGCAGACTGGGCGCCGCTGACCTATACCTTTTCCGGCATCTGGGAGGTGCGTCCCGAATGGCTGGAGGAACATCTGCCGCAGGTGCAGATCATCGACGTGCGTGAAGCCGACGAGTTCAACGGGGCGCTGGGGCATATACCCGGCGCGCGCCTGGTGCCGCTGGACCGCATCGCGGCCGGCGCGGAAGAGTTTTCGCGGGAGCGGCCGCTGGTGACCGTATGCCGTTCAGGTGCGCGCTCGGCGCAGGCCAGCGTACTGTTGCGCAAGGCCGGGTTTACCCGCGTTGCTAATCTTGCCGGCGGCATGCTGCGGTGGCGCGAACAGCGCTTTGCGGTGGAGGGCGGCAGCGACTGAGCGGGCGGCAGCAGTCAGCTGGTCTCGACCACGCGACCCGACGGGGTCCCCATGACGGTGGTGCGCTCCAGATGTCGCAGCTGGGTTTCGTCAAAATCAGCCAGCGCCTGGTGCATGGTGCAGCGGTTGTCCCAGACGACGATATCGTTCTCGCGCCACTGGTGGCGGTAGACAAACTCGGGCCGCGTGGCGTGTTTGTTGAGGTAATCGATCAGCGGTTTGCTTTCTTCCTCCGTCATGCCGTCGAAACGCTTGACCTTCTCGCCGAGGTACAGCGCCTTGCGTCCGGTGTCGGGATGCACGCGTACCACCGGCTGCGCAATCGGCGGATTCAGACGCATGACCTCGACCTGGCGCGCGACCCCTGCGGCCTCGGTATTGATCTTGCGGGTGCCTGAGAGGTGGATGCCGTGCAGGTCGGCGATCAGCTTCTTCATGCCCTCCGACAGCGCGTCGTAGGCCATGGTCATGTTGGCGAACAGCGTGTCGCCGCCGACTTCCGGCAGCTTGTAGCAGCGCAGCAACGAGCCCAGCGCGGGACGCGTGGTGTACGACAGGTCGGTGTGCCACGAACGGCCGGTATAGCGCGATTCTGACGGCGTGCCATCCGGGTTGGGCTGGTTGGTGACCAGCAACAGTTCGGGATAATCCGGATGCCGGTCGCGCGGCAGCGATTTGTGGTCGTCGAGTTCGCCGAAGCGGCGGCTGAACTCGATGTGCTGCTCGCGCGTGACGTTCTGGTTGCGCAGCAACAGGATGCCGTAGTCGAGAAAAACACGGTGGATTTCGCCGAACGTGCTTTCGCTCATCGGTTGCGATATATCGACATCGCAGATCTCGGCACCCAGCGCGTTGGACAGGCGGCGCAGCTTCATGGCCATGATTTTCCTCCGGAGCAACTGCATGCAAGGTTACCCGCGTTGGTGTGTTCGTCCAAGCTTTGCTCCACATCGTGCAACGCGCACTACACGCGCGCCGCGGCCGGGCTTAAACTCCTTCTATTCTTCAGCTTTAACCTGAGCCGAAATGCCGACCCGAGAACTCACCGGAAAAATTGATCCCGCGCGCATCGTGATGCGCGACATCCCGCGTCCGGAAAAAGAGGTCATTCAGGGGTTTCTCGCGCTGACCGATCTCGCCGGTACGGTATCGGATGCGATGGACGAGCTCGGCATCCACGGCGCGATACCCGCGGGAACACTGCAGCCCATGCTGCCGGGCGCGCGTATGGTCGGGCCGGTGATGACGGTGCGCAACATCATGCAGCCGGTGCCGCCGACGCTGGGGGCGATGGCGCGCCAGTCGAAACAGGCCGATATCGAAGCGCACAACCTGGCGCAGCCCGGCGACGTGCTGGTGATCGAAGGTGTGGCCGGCATTTCCAGCCTCGGCGGCAATTCGGCGAATGTGGGCAAGCGCCAGGGTGAGGCCGGCGCAATCGTCGATGGCGCGACGCGCGACATTGCCACGGCGCGCGGCATCGGTTATCCGGTCTGGGCGCGTGGTGTCAGCCTGATTACGGGTAAATGGCGCGTCGAGACCGTGGCGATCAACGGTGCGGTGCAGATCTGCGGCGTGCCGGTCAATGCGGGCGATCTGGCGGTCGCCGACGACAACGGCGTGTGTTTTGTCCCGCGTGCGCGTATCGTGGAAGTGCTGGCGCGCGCGCAGGCGTTGTCGGCCGGCGAGGACGAGCGCAACCGTGATGTGGCTGCAGGCATGAGCGTGGTCGAGATCGCGAACAAGGCCTATTTCAAGAAGATTTGCGGTTCGACATGAAGGGCACGTCCGTCGAAGGCGCTGCGAAGGAGGCACGGGTGCAACAACCTAAAATCATTCCGACCGGCAAGGGCTGCGGCGCTGAAGTGGCGGGCGTGGATCTGGTGGCGCTGGATGCGGCGACGGTCAGCACACTGCAAAAAGCGCTGCTCGAGCATCTGGTGGTTTTTGTGCGCGGGCAGCCGATTACCGATCCGCAACTGATCGCGCTGGGAAAAACCTTCGGCGAGCTCGAGCCGCCGGGCATGAGTGTCATCGGCAAGCCCTATATCGACGCCTATCCGGACATCCTCGTGGTGTCCAACCTGGAGGCCGACGGCCAGCCGCTGGGCAACCTCGGCGCCGGCGAGGCCATCTGGCATACCGACATGTCATACCGTGCGCGCCCCTGTTCGCTCGCCATCCTGCATGCACTGGAAACCCCGCCGACGGGTGGTAACACCTATTTTGCCAACCAGTACCTGGCCTATGAAACGTTGCCGGACGAATTGAAAAAGAAACTCGACGGCAAGATGCTGATCCATGACGAGACCTACAACAGCGGCGGGCAGCTGCGCAAAGGCTTCACGCCAGTGACCGATCCGCGCGAGGCGCCGGGTGCCCAGCACCACATATTCCGCACCCATCCGCTGACCGGTCGCAAGGCGCTGTACCTCGGGCGCCGCCGCAACGCCTACATCATCGGCCTGCCGCTGGAAGAGAGCGAAGCGCTGCTTGACCAGTTGTGGGCGCATGCCGCGCGGCCGGAGTTTGTCTGGGGCCACGAATGGCAGACCGGTGACACGCTGATCTGGGACAACCGCTGCCTGAATCACCGTCGCGATGC
>JBFKCU010000389.1:0-3087 GCA_041620115.1 Burkholderiales bacterium
GAGATGGCCTTCGACCTGTTCCGTGTTCATGCCCAGCCACGGCCGCGGCTCACCCTTGCGCCGGCCCTCGGCAACGAGGTCGTCGAGCACGTCCTTCAGCAGGTTGACCGGCACGAACATGTTGCCGGGAAAGGCGACGCCGGAATCGAGTGCATCGCTGACCCACAATGACGCGATGCCCACCAGCCGGCCTTCGCCGTCGAACAGCGCGGCGCCGCTGTGCTCGTAACGCGGCGGCGCGGTGAACAGCGCATCGTCGATCATGTATTCCCACCAGCCGGTAAAACGCCGCCGCGACACCAGCGCCGCGCCGGTGACGCCGCCGGCGCCGGTATGGCCGGCGACGATCAGGCTCTCGAGTTCACCCAGTTCGCTGGAATCACCAAGCACCACCGGCGCACAGGGTGGCGCGGGGCTCGCCCGCAGCAGACCGAATCCGGTGGCATGATCAAAACCGACCACGCTGGCGGGATAAATTTTGTTGTCATGGGTCATCACCAGCACCGACGCCGCCTCCAGCACCAGATAGCCGATCGTCAGGATCAGTCCGCGATCATCGATGACGATGCCGGTGCCTTCGCGGTCCGCGCCCAGCGTATCCGCAGTGCGCGCACCGTCCACCGCGCGGATCGACAGCTTGACCACGGCATCCAGCGGCGGCGCCGCCGAACTGGGGATGCCGTTGGTGGCCCGCCATGCCGCCAGTGCGGCCGCGAACAACGAGATGGTCATGAGCCGGGCTCCGTCGCCACGAGTGCTTCATAGCGGACATCGACGATGTCGATGTCTTCAGCACCGCCGGGCATCGCCAGGCTGACCCGGTCGCCGGCCCGGCGCTTCAGCAAAGCCTTGGCAATCGGTGAAATCCAGCTCACATGGCCGCGCGCCGGGTCGGCTTCGTCAACCCCGACGATGGTCACGGTGTGTTCCGCGCCGCCGGCGTCGACATAATCCACGGTCGCGCCGAAAAAAATCTGGTCGGTTTCGCCGCGCGCCGCCGGATCGACCACCTCGGACTGATCCAGCCGCCGACCCAGATAATGAATGCGGCGGTCGATTTCGCGCAGGCGCTTCTTGCCGTAAAGGTAATCCCCGTTCTCGGAGCGGTCGCCGTTCGACGCCGCCCAGGCCACGACCTTGACCAGTTCCGGGCGCTCGACATCCAGCAGTTGCAGCAACTCGCGCCGGAGCCGCGCATAGCCTGCGGGGGTCACGTAGTTCTTGAAGGGTGCAGTTTTTGTCGGCGCGTCCGCGGACGCGGCAACCGGTCGATTCGGGCTGGCCATGGCAGGGGCAGTGTAGCGAAATCCGCCGGTATCCGCAGTGACAGGAGGGTTGGCCAGTTAAATTTCATAATATAAAATCCGGATCTGTTGAATATGTGATCCCCTGCGGAAACCCACGTGGCCGAAAAAAGCGCAAAACCCTCGATCCAGGTCATCGAACGCATGATGCAATTGCTCGATGTCCTCTCCCTGCATGCCGTACCCGCCACGCTAAAACAACTGGCCACCGCCACCAAGCTGCATCCGTCCACCGCACACCGCATCCTCGGCGTGATGGTCGACAACCGCCTGGTCGACCGCATCGAACCGGGCACGTACCGGCTGGGGATACGCCTGGTGGAACTGGGCAGCCTGGTCAAGTCGCGCATCAGCGTGCGCCAGGAAGCCCTGCCGTACATGCACGAGCTGCATCGCGCGCTGGGCGAGACCGTCAACCTGTCGGTGCGCCGCAATGACGAAGTCGTTTATATCGAGCGCACCGCCGAGGGCAACACCATGATGCGGGTGATCCAGATCATCGGCGCGCATGCGCCGTTGCATATCACCGCAGTCGGCAAGATCTTCCTCGCCGCGGACACGCCGGAGCACGTCGCCGAATACGCCGCGCGCACCGGCCTGCCGCGTTACACCGACAACACCCTGACCGACACGGTAAAACTCTCGCGCGAACTGGAGGAAATCCGCAACCGGCACTATGCCTTCGACAATGAAGAAGCGGAGCGCGGCGTGTGCTGCGTCGGTTCCGGCATTTTCAACGACGAAGGCCAGCTGGTGGCCGGCCTGTCGGTCTCGGCGCCGACCGAGCGCTTCCGCAAGGCCTGGGCCGAATCCGTGCGCCAGGCCGCCGAACGCATCTCGCGCGCCATCGGCTACCAGGCCCCGCGCTAGCACGGCCGCGGGCACGCACACCGCAAGCGATGTACGACCGCCCCCTCGTTTTTCTCGACCTCGAAACCACCGGCGCCACCGCCACGCACGACCGCGTCACCGAAATCGGGCTGGTGGAAGTGCGCGATGGCCAGTTCGTGCGCGAATGGTCGACGCTGGTCAATCCGGGCATCAGCATCCCGCCGATGATCCAGTCGCTGACCGGCATCAGCAACGACATGGTCGCGACCGCGCCGGATTTCGCCGACATCGCCCGTGAAATTTATGAGGCCATCGACGGGCGCGTGCTCGTGGCCCACAACGCGCGCTTCGACTACGGCTTCCTCAAGAACGAATTCAGGCGGCTGGACAAATCCTTTTCCGCGCCGGTGCTGTGCACGGTGAAACTGTCACGGAAACTCTTTCCGCAGCACGCGCGGCACAATCTCGACACGCTGATGAGCCGCCACGGCATCCGTTGCGACGCACGCCATCGCGCACTGGGCGACGCCCGCGTGCTGTGGCAGCTCGCCCGGCAGTGGCGCATCGATCCGGGCGAGGCTGCGGTGATGGCGGCCACGGCGAAGCTGCTCAAGGTCAGCACCGTGCCCGCGGGCCTGCCCGACACCGTGTTCGACCACATCCCCGAGGGCCCGGGGGTCTACCTGTTCTACGGCGAAAACGACGTGCCGCTGTACGTGGGCAAAAGCATCAACATGCGCGCGCGCGTGATGTCGCACTTCTCCGGCGACCATCGCGTCAACAAGGACATGCGCATCGCCGCCGAAATCAAGCGCGTCGACTGGGTGCGCACGGCGGGCGAGCTCGGCGCGCTGATCGAAGAGGCGCGGCTGGTGAAAAAACTCTCACCCGTGCACAACCGGCAGTTGCGCCGCGCCAGCGAGCTGTGTGCATGGCAGTGGCAAGCCGATGC
>JBFKCU010000390.1:0-3084 GCA_041620115.1 Burkholderiales bacterium
GAGCGCATAGCCGGTGGAGGCCAGCAGCCCGCCGACAAACATCTGCACCTTGTCCTGCAGGATCAGTTTCTCGGCCTTGCGCACATTCACCGGCGGCTTGCCTTCGCCATCCTCGACGATGAGGTTCACCTTGGTGCCGGCGAAACTGCCGCCGACTTCATCGATGTACATCTGGAAGCCGTTGTTCATGTCCTTGCCGATCTGGGCAAAGGGCCCGGTCAGCGGCGCGAGAAAACCGATGCGCAGTTCCGCGGCGGATGCCGGTGCAGTGGTAATGCCCAGCGCCAGCGCAACGCCCGTGGCCGCCAGTGCCCCTGCGGGAGACAGTTTGATTCTGCGTTTCATGATTCGCCCTCCTTTGGTGAGATGGGAATGCATTGCCTACACCTGTTGCTGCTTGAGTTGCGCGGCGCGGCGCGCGCGCCAGTTGCGCACCCGCGCCGGTATGCCGATCAGGCCGCCGGGCAGATACAGGATCGTCAGCACGTAAACGCCGCCGAGCAGGTACTGCCACCAGTGCACCAGCGTGCTGAGGTAATCGCGGATGAAGGTGACGACACCGGCGCCGATCGCAGCACCGATCAGCGTGCCCGGCCCGCCGAGCACCACCATCAGCAGCGCGTCCACCGACGTGGTGAGGATCACGTCCTCGGGGCTGACCAGTCCGTTTTTCTGCGCCCACAGCACACCGGCGAGCCCGCCGAAGGCGCCGGCGATGATGTAGGCGATGTATTTGTGCAGCCAGGTGTTGTAACCCAGGACGCGCATGCGCGGCTCGCGTTCGCGGATGCCTTCGAGCGCGCGGCCGAAGGGGGAGCGTACGATCACGTAAAGCGATCCCAGCGTAAACACGAAGAAACCGAACACCATGTAGAAAAAAGTAATTTCATTGGCGAGCGAGAGGCCGCCGAACTCGGGCCGCGGCGGCAGGTTGATGCCGTTGTCACCGCCGGTGAGCGAATTCCAGCGGTAGGCCAGGCCCCACACGCACATGCCCAGCGCCAGCGTGATCATCAGGAAATAAACACCGGAGGCGCGAATCGCAAACAGTCCGAAGAACGCCGCCGAGGCTGCGCCCAGCGCCATGCCCAGAACAATCACCACCCAGAAACTCATGCCGAGGCCGAAGCCGTAGTCGCTGGCAAGGATCGCCGTCAGGTACGCCCCCACGCCCAGGTAGGCCGCCTGCCCCAGCGACGGCAGGCCGGTAAACCCGAGCAGCAGGTCGAGGCTCATCGCGAGGATGGCGAAAATCAGCGCATGCGTGATCAGGCTGATCACGTACGAGCTCGAAAACGGCGTGATCACCGCGAGCAGCAGCAGTGCGGCGATGACCATGAGGATGTTGCGTCGTTTGTGCATGGCGGCTTCAGTCGCGCCCGAACAGGCCGGTGGGTTTCAGGGCGAGGATCAGCACCATCGGCGCATACAGCGTGAAGTACGACACCTCGGGAAACAGCGCCTTGCCGAAATTGTCGGCGAGACCGACCATCAGGCTGCCCGCCGCAGCCCCGGCAAGGCTGCCCATGCCGCCGATGATCACCACCGCAAAAGCCAGCGGCAGCACTTCGAAATCCAGCCCCGGATAGACGCCGAAAAACGCGCCGCCGATCGCACCCCCGAGTGCGGCGAGGAACGCGCCCAGCGCGAAAATGAACATCGACACGCGCGAGGTATCGATGCCCACGCCGCGTGCCATCTCGGCATCATCGACGGCGGCGCGCACCATCGCGCCGATGCGGGTTTTTTCCATCGCCAGCCACAGCGCGAGGCCCATCACCACGGCGGTGCTGATCATGAATATGCGGTAGATCGGCAGGTAGAGGCCGCCCACCACCACGCTGCCGGTGAGCACATCCGGCGGGTCGATGGTGAGCGGATCACCGCCCCAGATGTCGAGCGCGGCCTGCTGGAACAGGAACGCGAAACCGACGGTCAGCAGCACCTGCCGCAGCGGATCGAAACCCAGCGGCCGCAGGAAGATGCGCTCCATCAGCAGACCGACGATGGCGATGGTCAGTGCCGCGACCGGCAGCGCCAGCCACCACGAGCCGGTGCCGGCAATCACCGACAGCGCGACATAACCGCCGAGCAGGAAATACGAGCCGTGCGAGAGATTGACGATGCGCATGACGCCGAAAATCAGCGACAGCCCGCTCGCCAGCAGGAACAACAGCGCACCATAGGAGATGCCGTTGAAGGCCTGGATCAGCCAGAACTGGACGCCCAAATCGCTCCCCCTTCCCCTCGAATCTCGTCGTTATGGGATGGTGCTGCAATTGCCATTGCAAATTCAGGTGTTGCAGGTTCGGGTGTTGCTGCTGCGAGTACTACCACGCGAATCGCGTGATGCGGTCCGTCAGTGCCGCATTATTACCGCCAGCGCGCGCGGTCGCAAATGATGCGCGTCAATTGGATGCGATTATTGCCCGATGCGGCGCAATTCAGCGCGGGGCCAGCGTGCGCATGAACACCTGCAGGCCGTAGTGCAGTGCAATAAATGCGCCCAGCTCCATGATCTCGGC
The DNA here is from genome assembly GCA_041620115.1 of Burkholderiales bacterium. Lineage (GTDB taxonomy): Bacteria > Pseudomonadota > Gammaproteobacteria > Burkholderiales > SG8-41. The sequence continues at coordinate 2,526 of JBFKCU010000390.1, forward strand.
TTCGCTGTAGTGCTTTTTCATGCCGGCATAGAACTCCGCGTCGACGCTGGCGGCGTTCATGTACATCTGGTCGGCATACCGCAGCGCCCATTTTTCTTTTTCAGTAAAGAGCTTGCTGCGTTCATAGTCGTCACAGCCGGCGGTGATGGTGGCTTCGTCGAGCCCCGCGGCCAGCGCCGGCTTCGAGCGCAGTGCGCCGAAATACGGATCGCCCGAGCGGCGCGTGAGTTGCAGCCGGATGATTTCCTTCAGGCGATGATCGACATGGCCCTCGGCATGCGACATCAGCAGCGCCTTGAGCAGCGCCTTGGCGTACGCGGGGACGTGGGCGAGGATGCGGGGGAAGGTGTCGTCCGGCACACCCAGCGCCTGGCAGCGCGCAATCAGCGCCTTCAATTCGGGATCGGTGATGTCCGCCGCCTTGACGGGTGCAATCAGCGTGGCGCCGCTCATGACCGGCCTCCGCCTGCCGCCGCCAGCGACACCGGCGCGTCGCCGTAGATGCGTGCGGATTCCTGCTGGTCGACCAGCCGGCCGTCGGGGGAAAACATCGGGTAGA
>JBFKCU010000391.1:0-3073 GCA_041620115.1 Burkholderiales bacterium
CCCCAAATCGGCCGTTCGTGGACGGCCACGCGTTCCACCACGCTGCGCCGGAGCCTGTTCCTGCGCTTCGGTGCACTGGCGGCCGGGTCCGTTGCGCTGCTCGGATTGGGATATGTGCTGTTCGGACTGCAGCCGGTGGCCGAGCGCATCGCGCGCAGCCATTTCAGTGCCGCGGTCCAGCGGGTCGATAGCGATCTCGACCAGTTGTTCAATCCCATCGTCGGCCTGCTCGGCATTTCACGCGAATGGGTGCTGCACCCGGGCTTGAGCGTCGACCGCCCGGACGATTTCAACCGCCTGTTCCAGCCGGTGCTGCGGCAGTTCAAGCAGCTGACGTCGGTTGTCGCCGGCGATACCAGGGGTCAGGGCTTCCTGCTGCTCGAATTGCCCGACGGGCGCTGGCGCAACCGGTTCACCGACGTGCCGCGTAGCGGCAAACAGCAGCGTTTCGTGGATTGGCATGAAAGCGGCGCCAAGGTCGTGCGCCATGAGATCTCGGATTACGATCCGCGCACGCGGCCCTGGTTCAAGAGCGCCATGTCCGGTCCTGACAACGGCCAGGTGCACTGGACCGAGCCGTACACCTTTTTTACCACCAAGGACCCGGGCATCACCGGATCCTCACGCGTCGATCTGCCCGACGGTCGCAGCTTCGTCATCGGCTTCGATATCAAGCTGCTCGACATCACGCGGATCACCGCGGGGCTGACCGTCGGCAAACGCGGCAGCGCCATGGTGCTCACCAACGACGGAAAATTGCTCGGCCTGCCGAACAGCGACCTGGGCGCGGGCGCAGACGTAGTCCGCGCCACGGTGCTCAAGCCGGTCGAAGTGCTGGGTGTGCCCGCACTGACCAACGCCATTGCGCGCTGGAACAGCGTGGGAAAGGTCGCCGCAACCGAGCTGCGCTATACGGCCGGCGGCGAAGACTGGGTGGCGACCTTCCGCCCGTTCGTGCTGGGGGACCAGATGTTCTGGACGGTGGCGATGGCGCCGCTGGCGGATTTCATGCCGCCGTGGCACACGCTGGCGGCATCACTGCTCGGGATCATGGTGCTGGTGCTGCTGCTCTCGCTGCTGATGGCACGCCGCTTCACCAGCCAGTTCAGCGCGCCGCTGGAGTCCCTGGTGGCCTCGAGCGAGCGCATCGCCCGCCTCGACTTCGATCCCGCGGAACCGGCGCAAACGCATCTGGTGGAGCTGCAACGCCTGGCCGCGGCGCAGGAAGGCATGCGCCATATGCTCAGCGAATTCCGCAGCACCGTCGACGCGCAGTCCGCCGATCTCAAGGACCAGATCGCCGCGCTGCGCGCGACCGAGGCGCGGCTGGCACACCTAAGCCAGCACGACCCGCTGACCGACCTGCCCAACCGCATACTGTTCAATGACCGGCTGCGACACGCCATCATGCGGGCGCGACGCAGCAAGAACCTGTTTGCGGTGCTGTTCCTCGACCTCGACAACTTCAAGACGCTGAATGACACGCGCGGCCACGAAGCCGGCGACCGGCTGCTGATCGAAGTCGCCCGTCGCCTGCGCGCGCGCATGCGCGAGGACGACAGCGTGGCGCGCCTGGGCGGTGACGAGTTCATCGTGCTGGTGGAAGACCTGAGTCCGACATTGCGCGAAGCCGCGTTGCAGGCCGAAGGACTGGCGGAGAAAATACGCGCATCCCTGGCCGAACCCTATGTCATCGACGGTCACCACCACAGGACAACCGCCAGCATCGGTGTGGCCCTGTTCCGCGGCGGCGACGAGTCCGGCGACATGCTGATGCGCGCCGCAGACGGCGCGATGTACACGGCCAAACGCAACGGGCGCAACACCGTTTATTTCTTTGATCCGGAAATGCAGGCTGAACTGCACGCCGCCTCACAACTCGAGATCGACCTGCGTCATGCACTCCCGGAAGGCCAGCTGGTGCTGCATTTCCAGGGCAAGTACGACCGCGAGCTGCGGATGACCGGTGCCGAAGCGCTGCTGCGCTGGCGGCACCCCACCCACGGCATGGTCTCGCCGGCGGAATTCATACCCATCGCGGAGAAGTCCGGGATCATCATTCCGATCGGACTCTGGGTCATAGAGGCCGCGTGCGCACAACTGAAAACCTGGGCGGCGGCGCCGCACACCCGCGGCCTGCGCCTCGCCGTGAACGTGAGCCCGTTCCAGTTCCGCCATGCCGGATTCATGGACGACATCAAGGGCATCATGGCGCGCCACGACATCGACGCAAAATGCCTGACCCTGGAGCTGACCGAGAGCGTGGTGCTCGACAACGTCGCCGATTCCATCGCGAAAATGCGTGCATTGAGCGCGATGGGTATCGGTCTCGCGATGGACGATTTCGGCACCGGCTACTCGTCGCTGTCGCACCTGTCGCGCCTGCCGGTGGACGAGGTGAAAATCGACCAGTCGTTCACGCGCAACCTGGGCAATGTGTCGAGCGACGCCATCGTGCATGCGATCATCGGCATGGCGCGCAGCCTGCGCATGAGCGTGACTGCGGAAGGCGTGGAGACGCGCGAACAGCTCGAATGGCTGATGCGCGAGGGTTGTGACACCTTCCAGGGTTATCTGTTCAGCCGGCCGGCGCCGGCGGCGCAGTTCGCCACGCAGCAAATCAACCCGCCCGACATCGGCTGGCGCGATCCCGGCAGGACGGCCGCGGGTTAAGTGCAGGGCCTGCGATCCGCTGTTGTTCTTGATTTCTTCGCAGCGTTCTAAAACCCGTAGAGCTGTGCCGGATTGGTCACCAGAATCCGCTCGCGCACGGCCTCACTGCCGGCCCAGTCACCGACCAGGTCCAGCAGGCCGGCATCATCCGGAAAATCCTGCCGCAACGACGGATGCGGCCAGTTGGTCGCATACAACATGCGTTCGGGCGCAGCACGGATGAGTTGCCGCGCCAGCGGCGCGACATCATCGTAACCCGGTGGCCCGCTGCGCGAACCGTGGTACGGCGCCGAGAGCTTGACCCAGCAGCGGCCGCCGTCGATGAGTCGCAGCAGGGCCGCGCGGCTGGCGTCGTCCTCGGCCAGCGGCTGCGCAAAGCGCCCGATGTGATCGATCACCA
>JBFKCU010000392.1:0-3041 GCA_041620115.1 Burkholderiales bacterium
CGAAACTGTCCGATATGTGGGGTCAACAGGTCATCGTTGACAACCGTCCCGGCGGCGGCACCAACATCGGCTCCGAACTTGCGGCCACAGCCGCACCCGACGGCTACACCCTGTTCATGGGCGGCGCGTCCAACGCGGTGAACATGACGCTGTACTCCAAGCCCCCCTACAACACGTTGCGGGACTTCGCCCCGGTAGTGTGGTGCGTACAGGGTGCGGCGATACTCGCCGTACATCCCTCGGTGCCGGCAAAAAACCTCAAAGAGCTGATCGGGGTGGCCAAAGCCAAGCCGGATTCGCTGAATTTCGCCACGGCCGGCCTCGGCAGTTCCAACCACATGGCCGGCGAACTGTTCAAAATGATGGCCGGCATCAAGATCACGCATGTGCCTTATAAGGGCAACACGCCGTCGATCACCGATACCATCGCCGGCAACGTCGAAATGGTTTTCAGCGGCGTGCCTGCGCTGATCCCGCACATGAAGTCCGGGCGTCTGCGCGGCATCGCCATCAGCAGTCTCGAGCGATTTGATGCCGTGCCCGAAATTCCGACATTTGACGAGTCCGGCGTCAAGGGTTATGAGGCCAGCAACTGGTTCGGGCTGATGGCGCCGATCAAGGTGCCGAAAGAAGTAATCTCCCGCGTGAATGCCGATACCAACAAGGTACTGGCCGGCAACGACGTAAAGACCAAGTTCGAAAACGCCGGCATCAACCCCAAGGGCGGCACGCCGGAGTTCTTCGACAAATTCATCCGTGACGAGATCGTCAAATATGAACGGGTCATCAAGAAAGCCGGCATCAAGCCACTATAACCACCACTTTTGAAGGAGAAACTCCAGTGAAATCCCTGATTGCCCTGATTGCCGGCGCCGTCGTCGCCGCCGCGGTACCGCTCGCTCATGCCCAGGCCTGGTCGCCGCAGAAAAACGTCGAAATCATCGTCGGCTCCGCCCCCGGTGGCAGCAACGACAAAACGGCGCGAACGGTCGAGCGTGCCATCGTCGAAGGCAAGCTGATTCCGACCACGCTGTCCGTGGTCAACAAGCCGGGCGGCGGCAGCACCATCGCGTTCACCTATGTGAACCAGCGCAAAGGCGATGCGCACACGCTGCTGATCGGCACCACCGCGCTGCTCACCAACCACATCGTCGGCACCAGTCCGCTGAGCTACATGGATTTCACGCCGATCGCTTCGTTGTTCAACGACTACGTGGTGTTTGCCGTCAATGCCAACTCATCGATCAAGACCGGCAAGGACCTGATTGCCAAGCTCAAGGAAAACCCGCAATCGGTGTCCATCGGTTTCGCCACCGCGCTGGGCAGTCACAACCACATTGCGGCAGGCCTGTTGGCGAAGTCCATCGGTGTCAACGCGCGCAACCTGAAAGCGGTCGCGTTCAAGGGCTCAGCTGAAGCGATCACGCAACTGCTCGGCGGCCATATCGACATGGTGACCACGGCTGCGGGCAACGTCTCCGCGCATCTCGCGGAAGGCCGGCTGCGCGTGATCGGCATTTCGGCCGACAAGCGCTTCGGCGGCGCGTTTGCCAATGTGCCCACGTGGAAGGAACAGGGTGCGGATCTGGTGTACGGCGGCTGGCGATCGATCATTGGGCCCAAGGGTCTCACTCCGGCGCAGGTCGCGTACTGGGAGGGCGTGCTGAAAAAGGTCACGGAGAACCCCGACTGGAAAGCCGATCTCGCCAAGAACTACTGGTCGGATGATTTCGTCACCAGCGCACAGTTCAGCAAGGACATTGCCAAGGACTACGCCGATATCAAGGCCGTGCTGACTGAAATCGGTCTCGCCAAACAATAATCAACAGGGAACACCGCCATGACTGCACCTGTCGTCGTCACCGAACGTCCCGCCGAGGGCGTTGGCCTGATCCGCATCAACCGCCCGGAAGCGCGTAATGCGCTGAATCTGGAAGTACGCAGGCTGATCGGCCAGCACCTGACTGCAATGACTGACGACGACAGCGTGCGCTGCATAGTCCTCACCGGCAACGAAAAATCGTTCGCGGCCGGCGCCGACATCAAGGAAATGGCCGGTGCCGGCACCATCGACATGCTGCTGCGCGGCACCCAGAAAATGTGGCGCACGATCTACGGTTGTCCGAAACCGGTGATCGCCGCGGTCAGCGGCTTCGCACTGGGCGGCGGCTGTGAGCTGGCGATGACCTGCGACATCATCATCGCCGGCGAGTCGGCAAAGTTCGGCCAGCCCGAAGTGAAAATCGGCATCATTCCCGGCGGCGGCGGCACACAGCGGCTGCCGCGCACCGTCGGCAAGTACAAGGCGATGCGCTATGTGCTGACCGGTGACCTGTTCGGCGCGCGCGAGGCCTTCGACATGGGTCTGGTCAGTGAAATCGTCCCCGATGCCGAGGTTGAGAAGCGCGCGGTGGCGATGGCGGCACAGATCGCGGAGCTCCCCCCGCTGGCGATCCAGCAGACCAAGGAATCGGTGCTGCGCGGCATGGATGCTTCGCTGGAAACCGGCCTGACACTGGAAACGCGCACGCTGCAGATGCTGTTCGCGTCGCAGGACCAGAAAGAAGGCATGGCGGCCTTCATTGAAAAACGCAAACCCAAATTCACCGGGCGCTGAGCGCGGCTTACACGTCCGGGGGGCGGCGCGCCCGGGCGGCAAGCCGCAAATTCCCCTTGCCGTCGCCCTGATCGGCGGTGCATTTTTTGCGGCTGCGGGCGCGCTGGTTTTTGCGGCGCTGCTGGGCCTGCTGCCGGGTAAACCCCCCGTGTTCCATGCGCCGCCGGCCATCATCTGGCTGACCGGCAGCGTTTTCTTCTGCGCCGGCATCGGCATGGCCGTGTACCGGTTTCTGCCACGGATTGCAGCCGCCTGCGCCCTGATCGCCATGCTCGCATTTGTAGCGACGTTCAACTGGATCGCCTTCGGGCCCGGTGAGCGCAATTTCACCAAGAGCACCAGTACCGGTTCGGGCGCCGTGACCACGACGAAGAAAAACAAGGCCTCCGAGCTGGAAGGCCGCATCATGTTCGGCCTGGTTGCA
>JBFKCU010000393.1:0-3041 GCA_041620115.1 Burkholderiales bacterium
ACGCATTACGCGGTCGACGTCGGCAAAGGTGGAGACGCCTTCATAAACCAGATGCGACGCTTCCAGCGTAAAACCGCGGCCGACCTGGTTGACGAGAAAGCCCGGCGCATCGGTCAGACGCACCGGCTCGCGCGTCATGCGTTTGCCGATAATCATCAGCGCATCGGACACCCAGTTTTCGGTCAACAGGCCGTCGATGACTTCAACCAGCTTCATCAGCGGCACCGGGTTGAAAAAATGCAGGCCGGCAAAACGCTGCGGAGTTTTCAGTTTGGCCGCTATCGTCGTCACCGACATCGATGACGTATTCGTGGCGAGGATGCATTCCGGACCGACCACCCCTTCGAGTTCGCCAAACAGCGCGCGTTTGGCATCCAGGTTTTCAACGATGGCCTCGACGACCATGTGACAGTCCTTGAAGTCCGCCAGCGATTGCGCCACACGGATACGTGCCGTGGCAGCATCGGCGTCTTCCTTGCTCATGCTGCCCTTCTCCGCTGCGCGCGCCAGCATCTTGGCCACGAAATCGCGCGCTTCCTCAGCGGCCCCCGGGCGTGTGTCCATCATCAGCACATGCATGCCGCCTGCAGCGGAAACCTGCACTATGCCGCGCCCCATCGCACCGGTTCCGATCACGCCGACACAAAGATCGGCGCGCTTGGCATCAAAAGCCATAATCAACCTTTATAAATTATCAATAAAATCAATTACTTGTTGTTACTTGCCCGTGAACACCGGTTTGCGCTTTTCCATGAACGCAGCCTGACCTTCCTTGTAGTCCTCGCTCTTGTAACAGGCATCAACCATGCCCTGCAACGCATCGAGGTCGCGTGCGGCGGGATCCTTCAGATATTCAATGACCGCGCGTTTCACGGCAGCAATGGTCAGAGGCGCATTGCCGGCGATGGTGCCCGCATAATCCGTCACGTATTTTTCCAGCTCTGCTGCCGGAACCACGCGATTCACGAGGTTCATCTGCAATGCTTCCTGCGCAGTAAACTGACGCGCAGTGAAGAAAATTTCCGCGGTGAACGCGGGACCGACGACGTCGGCCAGGCGCTTGATGCCGACAAAGCGATAACCCAGTCCGAGTTTGCCGGCCGGCACACCGAACTTGGCGTCCTCGGACGCAATCCGCATGTCACAGTTCACCGCTATCGCGGTGCCGCCGCCAATGCAATAACCGCGCACCATCGCGATCGTCGGTTTCGGACAATTCTGCAACGCCTTGCTGGCATCGTCCGCAGCCTTGTTGTAGGCCTGTACGGCATCTTCGCTGCTGCGCTTCTCCTTGAACTGCGAAATGTCGGCGCCGGCGACAAAGGCCTTCTCACCCGCACCCTTGAGCACCACCACACGCACTGCGGGGTCTGCGGCGAAATCGGCCAGCACGACCGGCAGCGCCTGCCACATTTCGAACGAGACCGCATTATGGCGTGCCGGGTTGTTGAATGTGATCCAGCCGATGCCGTCCTTTTTCTCAAACAGCAGTCGGTCAGTCATGGGAACGGTGGCGGTTGCGGGTGCATTCATGGGTTATTCCTGTCAGTTCACAATGTAGAAAGGGTAGGCTGTTATTTTAACCGATGCCGCAGCAGACGGGCTCAATCCACGGGCATGCCGTTGCGCAGCAGGTCACGCGCGATCACCCAGCGATGCACTTCACTGGGGCCCTCGAAGATGCGCAACACACGACAGGCGCGGGCAATGTATTCGAGAGGCAGGTCTTTCGACACGCCCATCCCGCCCAACAGCTGGATCGCACGGTCGGACACGCGCGCAATCATTTCACTGCCCTGCAATTTGACCATCGAGGCTTCCCGCCGCCAGTCGGCACCACCCTGATCCATCTTCCAGGCGAGCCGCCAGGTGATCCAGCGCACCATTTCCATTTCCTGCCAGCTGTCGGCCAGCCACCACTGCACCTGCTGGCGCTCGGCAAGCAGCGCGCCGAAGGTCTTGCGCTCGTTGGCCTGCTTGAGCATGTAATCCATGCAGCGGCGCGCGTAACCGAGCGCGCGACAGGCAATTTCCATGCGTCGCACGCCCAGCCGGTTCTGCATCGGGCCGAAGCCGTTGCCGACCTCCCCCAGCACCTGGTCGTCGGACAGTTCGACGTTGTCAAAGAACACCGCGTAGGGTGAATGTTCGCCCATGGTGTTGAACACTGACGGGATCGACAGTCCCTTGGTCCCCTTGTCAACCAGGAAGGCCGTCATGCCGCCGCGCGAACCCTTCGCCGGATCGGTGACCGCCATGACGATGATGAAATCAGCATGGCGAGCATGACTGATCCAGATCTTCTGGCCGTTGATGATCCACTTGCCGTTCTTGTACTCGGCACGGGTTTTCATGCCAGCGGGGTCCGAGCCGGCGCCGGGTTCCGAGATGGCAATGGCGCTTTTCTTGTCGCCATTGGCATAGGGCAGCAGGTACTTCTGCACCTGGTCGCCTTTGCAGGTCTCGCGCAGCATCCACAGGTTGGGACTGTCCGGCGGCAACACGAAGGGCACGATGCTGGTCTTCAGTTCTTCGATTACGACGGCCTTGGCCAGCATGCCGAGGTTCTGGCCGCCGTATTCTTCCGGCACATCGATGCCGTAGAGTCCGATGGCCTTGGCCTTGCGGTTCAGTTCCCGTTCGACGTCAGGGTCGATCAGCGGCGCGTCGGTCAAACCGCGTTCGGCTTCACGTTTGATCACGTCCCGTTCCAGTGGCAGCAGTTCCTCGCGCACGAACCGGGCGACGGTGTCGCGCAACATGCGCAGTTCTTCAGGCAGCGTGAAATCCATGCAACTCTCCTTGTTTATTATTCCAGCACCATCAACCAGTCGACTGCGATCGCACCCTGGGGGCCGGCGAGCACGGGATTAAGATCAAGTTCGGCCAGGCGCGGGCCGGCGGCCGCACCGAAGCAAGACACCGCGCTGATCATCCGCGCCAGCGCCGCCTTGTCCACCGGCGGTTTGCCGCGCACGCCGTCGAGAATCACGCGGCTCTTCAACTCATCGAGCATGCGCAGCGCTTCGGCCTCGCTCACC
>JBFKCU010000394.1:0-3040 GCA_041620115.1 Burkholderiales bacterium
ATTGCTGCGGCAGGTGTCCACCGCAAACACCCAGTAAGACCCGCCAACCATGCCTGGCCTGTATGTCGGGTTGATGTCCGGCACCAGCATGGACGGGATTGACGCCGTACTGCTGTCACTGGGAGGCTCACCCACCCCGCAACATCACACCCACCAGCCGTTTCCGCCGCAATTGCGCGACACGCTGCTCGAACTGCAGCTCCCCGGCCACAATGAACTCCATCGCGCAGCGCAGGTGGCCAATGCGCTCGCACTGGGCTATGCCACGGCAGTAAGGTCTTTGCTCGAGCAAGCACAGGTTACGGCGGCACAGGTCACCGCTATCGGCTGTCACGGCCAGACCGTGAGGCATCATCCGCAGGATGGATACACGATACAACTGGTTAACGGTGCGCTGCTGGCCGAGCTCGCCGGCATTACCGTTGTCTGTGATTTCCGCAGCCGTGACATCGCCGCCGGCGGTGAAGGCGCGCCGCTGGTGCCGGCGTTTCATCATGCAGTGTTCTCCCATCCGCAACATGTCCGGGCGATCATCAATATCGGCGGCATTGCCAACATCACCACATTGCCGGCGCACGGTGACGTCACCGGCTTCGACTGCGGGCCAGGCAACCTGCTGATGGATGGCTGGATCAGGGCACATCAAGGCCACGCATATGATGCCAATGGCGCATGGGGAGCGCAGGGCAAAGTCCTGCCCGAGCTGCTGGAACGCTTGCTGGCGCATGAATTCTTCGGCCGCCGCCCGCCGAAAAGTACCGGTCGCGAAACCTATAACATGCAATGGCTCAACAATTCTCTGGCGGGCAATGAACGCCCGGTGGACGTGCAGACAACCCTGCTGGAACTAACGGCAGAGGGCATTGCGCGTGCGATCGATGAGTATTGTGCAGACGCCAACGAACTTTACCTGTGTGGCGGCGGCGCCCGCAATCAGGCGCTGCTGCAACGGATTGCGGCGCTGCAGCCGCGCCGTTCCATAAGCACAACGGACAAACTGGGAATCGCTGCAGAAACCGTGGAAGCCGCAGCATTTGCGTGGCTGGCCGAATGCACCCTAGCCGGCAAGCCTGGCAACCTGCCGCGCGTCACCGGAGCTAAAGGTTTGCGCGTACTGGGCGCTATCTATCCCGCTTGACTCGGTTGAACCCCAAATGAAAAACGGGGGCTGGGCCCCCGTTTTTCATTCTGCCACCGCGCGGTCGAATCAAGCTGAAAACGACGAACCGCACCCGCAAGTGGAACTGGCATTCGGGTTCTTGATGACGAACTGCGCACCTTCAACATTTTCCTGATAATCGATTTCCGCGCCGGTCAGGTATTGCAGGCTCATCGGATCGACCAACAACGTCACGCCGCCTTTTTGCAGCGAGGTGTCGTCGTCATTCACCGCCTCATCAAACGTGAAACCGTACTGGAATCCGGAACAGCCACCGCCAGTCACAAATACGCGCAACTTGAGGTCGGCATTGCCTTCTTCCTCAATTAATTGCCGCACTTTGGCCGCAGCGCTCTCCGTGAACACCAGCGGATCCGGCAAAACTTCCGTAACTGCATTCATCGCTTACTCCTGATTCGCATTTGCACAACGAACTTCATTATATCCCCAGGGATCACTCCGCAGCGGCCGGCTTGAATTTCAGCACTTTCTCAGCTTTGGCGTCATCCTGAAACACCAAACGCCCCTGCACCACGGCGCCCAGCTGCATTTCCAGCGTTTTGTAATACACATCTCCTGTGACATTGGCTTTGCTCTGCAGTTCGACGTAGTCGGCTGCATGTACCGGACCGACCACGGTTCCGTTAATAACCACGTGGGAGACGCGGATTTCCCCTTCAATCCGGGCGGCTTCGGACAGCACCAGCGTGCCCGGCTTGCCTTCAACCGACATCACGCTGCCATTCACACGGCCATCGACACGCAATCCGCCGTCGAATGTCAGGTCACCCTCAATGACGGTGCCGGCACCAATCAGACAATCGATTCGATTCTGGGGTTTGGTCGTCTTGTTTCCGAACATGATGTGTCTCCTGCTATGAAATCGTGACGTTATGCGTCAGTTTCGGCGCACTGGAATTGCCCTCAAACACACGAACTTGCAAACCTTTTACCGTGGCATCAGGCGAGATCCGGAACGAGCCCTCAACGCGTTGAAACAGCTTGAAGTTCACTTGATACGCTTTCGCGTTGGCTCCCTGATCCGCGTCGGACGGCAGCATCAGGATCACTTTACGACCATCTTGCTGCAGATTCAATACGAATTGCAAACGTCCGCTGAATTCCTTCGCCCGCTCGCCGGTCTGCACCAGCAGCAGCTGGTAGCGATATTCACCCGGTACCGGCTCGGGCATCAGGCGGAACCGGTTGACGCTGATGGCCCCCTCCTTGCTCGTCGCCGTCAGCGACTGAAAAAAAGCCAGATCTTCCTTCAGCGATGCATTTTCCTGCGCCAATGCCTTGACCTGTCGCGCCAGATCACCATAGGTTGCACGCTCGATCTGCAGCTGACGCTCCGCCGCGGCCGTCTTGGCATGCAATTGCGCCAGTTCCGCCTGCTGACGCTGCACAGTTTCATCCAGTCCCGCGCGCAAATGCGCTGCCTCACTCTTGCGGAATCCGCCATACATCAAACCAAAGTCGTAGGTGATCCACGCCACGCTGGCGATCACCACGGCAGCCAATCCGATGCCGATCCAGCGCCAGTACCATGGCATATGCGGACGCACTGCAAGTCGCGGCGCATCGATGCCAAACCGGCGCACGAATGAATTGAGCGCGCGTTTCATGTGCTCAGGGCAGTAACGCGATCTGCGTGAGACCGGCTTCTTCGGTAAGTCCGAACATGATGTTCATGTTCTGCACCGCCTGTCCGGCGGCGCCCTTAACCAGGTTGTCGATGACTGACAGCACGACCGCGACATCACCCCCCTGCGGCCGGTGCACTGCAATCCGGCAATGATTCGCACCGCGCACCGACCGTGTTTCCGGGTGACTGCCAGCAGGCATCACATCGACAAATGGTTCCTTTGCATAGCGCTG
>JBFKCU010000395.1:0-3029 GCA_041620115.1 Burkholderiales bacterium
TCGCCGGAATGGGCGTCGATTCGCGCAATGTCTACGTCACCGATGATCGCAGCGCGGTCTTGGCGTTCGACCGCAGCGGCGGCGCCAGTGTATGGAAGCAGGACAAGCTGGACGGTCGCTGGGCGAGTGCGCCGCTGGCGCTGGGACGGTTTGTGATCGTCGGCGACTTCGAGGGCTACGTCCATGTGCTGTCGCGTGACGATGGCGCCTTTGTCGCGCGCGTTGCTACAGACGGCAGTGCAATCCAGGTGCCGCCGGTGGCGCTTGATCTGTCCACATTTCTGGTCCAAACGCGCAACGGCGGCGTTTTCGCGATCAACATTCAATAACGCCCCCTGCCGGATGCCTGTCCGGCAGGATGGCAGCAGTTCGGCGGCACCCGGGATATCTCCTCATGAAACCTACCATCGTCATCGTCGGCAGACCCAATGTCGGTAAATCGACATTGTTCAACCGGCTGACCCGGACGCGCGATGCAATTGTGGTCAATATGCCCGGCATTACGCGTGACCGTCATTATGGTGACGGGCTGGTCGGCGCCAAGCCGTATCTGGTGGTGGACACCGGTGGTTTCGAGCCGGTTGCCAGGGACGGTATTTTTCATCACATGGCGCGCCAGGCGCGGCAGGCGGTCGATGAAGCGGATGCAGTGTTGTTCATTGTTGATGCGCGCGCCGGCCTGACCGGTCAGGACCAGGAAATTGCGGCGGAACTGCGGCGCAGCGGGCGCAAGATCTGGCTGATCGTCAACAAGGCGGAGGGTATGAACCACGCGAGTGCGACCGCCGACTTTCATGCCCTGGGCCTAGGTGATCCGCTGGCAATTTCGGCGGAGCATGGTGAGCACATCAGCGATCTGATGGATCTTGTGCTCGCGGACTTTCCGGAAACGGTGCGCGAGCCTGCAGCCGCCGACAAACACCCGAAAATCGCCATCGTCGGGCGACCCAATGTAGGCAAGTCCACGCTGGTCAATGCGCTGCTTGGCGAGGAGCGCGTCGTCGTATTCGACCAGCCCGGCACGACCCGCGATTCCATCTATATCGAGTTTGAGCGCGCGGGCCGGCGCTATACGCTGATCGATACGGCCGGCATGCGCAAACGCGGGCGCGTGGACGAGGCCGTGGAAAAATTTTCGGTGATCAAAACACTGCAGTCGATTGCCGATGCCAACATCGTCATCCTGGTGCTGGATGCCCGGCAGGAGATCTCGGAGCAGGATGCGCATATCGCGGGGTTCATACTCGAGGCCGGGCGTGCGCTGGTCGTGGCCGTGAACAAGTGGGAAGGTCTCAGCGAAACGGAGCGTGATCAGGTCAAGCGTGACGGGGCGCGCAAACTCAATTTTCTCAATTTCGCGCGTTTTCATTTCATATCCGCGCTCAAAGGGCAGGGCATAGACTCGGTGCTGCGATCGGCGGACGCGGCTTATGCTGCTGCGATGGCCAAACTGTCGACGCCACGGCTGACGCGAATGCTGATGCTCGCCGTGCAGCAACAGCAGCCCCCGCGCTCCGGCATGGTCCGGCCCAAGTTGCGTTATGCGCACCAAGGCGGCTCCAATCCGCCGCTGATCATCATTCACGGCACCGCACTGGATCGCGTACCCGATACCTATCGGCGCTATCTGGAACGATTTTTCAGGGATGCGTTCAAACTCACTGGTACGCCGTTAAGGGTGGACTTCAAAACGGGGCGGAATCCGTATGCCAAGGGCGGTGCGAAACACCACTAAGTCTATGGCCAGACGGGAAATTTTAGGCTAGAGTCAGTTTTCTAATAACGACAATACAGAGGGCACCATGAGCAACAAAGGGCAGCTGCTACAAGACCCGTTCCTGAACGCATTGCGCAAGGAACACATTCCGGTATCGATTTATCTGGTGAACGGCATCAAGCTGCAGGGTCAGGTCGATTCGTTTGACCAGTATGTGGTCCTGCTGAAAAACACCGTGACCCAGATGGTGTACAAGCATGCCATTTCCACGGTGGTGCCGGCACGAGCGGTCAGTCTGTCCGCCGATGACGGGCAAGACAAGTAATTGTATTCAATAGAACTTTTTGATGATTGAGCGCCCGGGTCACGGTACCGACGCGGTGCTCGTCGCGCTCGATCTGGGCGAGCCGGATTACGCCGAAAGCCTCGAGGAACTGCAGTTGCTGGCACGTAGCGGCGGCGTTAATGTCACCGCAGTCGTGCGCGGTCGCCGGGACAGGCCCGATGCCGCGCTCTATGCGGGCAAGGGCAAGGTCGAGGAAATAGGCCGCACCCTGAAGGACACCGCGGCGTCCGTGGTTATTTTCAACCATGCGCTGAGCCCGATCCAGGAACGCAACCTCGAACGCCAGCTGTCCTGTCGCGTGGTGGATCGCACCAGCCTGATCCTCGATATTTTCGCGCAGCGCGCGCGCAGCCATGTGGGCAAGCTGCAGGTTGAACTCGCGCAGCTGGAGCATCTCTCTACCCGGCTGGTGCGCGGCTGGTCTCACCTGGAACGTCAGCGCGGCGGTATCGGCATGCGCGGCCCGGGTGAAACCCAGCTGGAAACCGACCGCAGGCTGCTGGGCAAGCGGGTGAAGGCGTTAAAGGAAAAGCTCGCGCGCGTGCAGTCGCAGCATGCGACGCAGCGCCGGTCTCGTGTGCGCGCCAACGTGTTTTCGGTATCGCTGGTCGGCTATACCAATACCGGCAAATCGACATTGTTCAATCGCATTACCAAGGCGGAGGCCTATGCCGCCGACCAGTTGTTTGCGACGCTGGATACCACCACCCGGCGTCTCGGCGGTGTGGAAGGAGCCTCGGTGGTGATTTCGGATACCGTTGGTTTCATCCGCCACCTGCCGCATACGCTGGTCGAAGCGTTCCGGGCGACCCTGGAGGAAACCGTTCATGCTGACTTGCTGCTCCATGTGGTTGACGCGAGCAGCCCCGACCGCGATGCGCAGATTGCCGCCGTGAACACGGTGTTGGCCGAAATCGGGGCCGATAACGTGCCGCAGATCATGGTGTACAACAAGATCGATCGTAA